>JBJMLT010000619.1:0-4495 GCA_045805165.1 Flavisolibacter sp. | reverse complement strand
TAGAGCTTTTTTCATGACAGAAGTTTTTAGTTTGAAGAGCAATAAAAAGAGAATAAATAGGTGGCGGCTTAAAGGAGGGTTTAAATAAGATGCTTAGTAATATAAGTTAAGAAGAATTTCAAAATATCCGATAATTTTTCCCTACCTATTTATCATCCTTCGGGTATAAGAATTTTCCATCTGTCTTTTTGAAAATTCATATTAAAGGTGTGGTGAATTCTGCCTCCATAAAATGATACAAAATATTTAATAGCTCCCTTCATATGAATAGGGTTAAAGACAACTTTGCATCCTCATTATTTCCAATGTGAATTGCTTTTTCAAAAGATTGGACAAGGAGCATCTCAAAAATATGAAATATAAAACGCTAAGGATGAGCAAGAATAAAGTGTACCGGATTACAAATTGAAAAAATTCGAAATATATTTTACCTAAATTACACTTGACTGGAAGTGAATGGCAAAGTAGTAGAAAGTAAAAAATTACTAAAGAATAGTGATTAAAAAAATTGATCATTCACAGCATCATCATAATTAACATATGAAAAAAATTACATTGCTCTTGCTTTGTTTCGAATACGGCATTTTGTCTGTAACTGCTCAAATGGTAACCGGAGAAAATGTGGCTGTTACCAATACCGCTGCAGGCAAGGTCCGTGGTTATATTCATAACAGCATTTATACTTATAAGGGCATTCCGTATGCACAAGCAAAACGGTTTGAATCACCGCAAAAACCTACACCCTGGAAAGGTGTAAGAAGTTCCATGGCGTATGGACCTGTGGCTCCGTTAATGGATCCTACAACAACGGTTCAGGATGAAGTTGAATTTGTGTATCACCATGATTGGGGATATACTAATGAAAATTGCCTAGTACTGAATGTATGGACACCGGGAATTACGGATAATAAAAAAAGACCTGTAATGGTTTGGTTGCATGGTGGTGGGTATGCAGCCGGCTCTTCGCAGGAACTGCCATCTTATGATGGTGAAAATCTTTCGAAGACAGGAAATGTGGTTTTGGTTTCTATTAATCACCGCTTGAATATTTTAGGTTTCTTAGATCTTTCTGCCTATGGAGAAAAATATAAGCATTCTGCAAATGTGAGCATGCTGGATATTGTAGCCGCTCTCCAGTGGGTTAAAGACAATATTTCTAATTTTGGCGGAGACCCTGGAAATGTTACCATTTTTGGCCAGTCAGGTGGAGGTTTAAAAGTAAATACATTAATGGCAATGCCCCCTGCGAAAGGTATGTTTCATAAAGCGATCAATGAAAGTGGTTCCTTTCGCACGAACTCTCTCGTTAAAGAAACCACGCAAGCCCTTGGAGCGGAGGTATTGAAAGCATTGAATCTCTCTGCTGAACAAGCAGATAGTCTGCAAACGATTCCTTATGCTCAACTGGTTAGCGCAGGAGAAAAAGCGCTGAAGGTGATATCAGACAAAATGAAATCAGAAGGCAAACCCATCCCTGGTTTTGGTTTAGACTGGGAACCGAGTGTGGATGGAACTGATCTGCCTTATCAGATATTTTCGCCACATGCTTTTGAATTATCCAAAGATGTTCCTCTACTTATAGGAACGGTTAAGAATGAATTTATGCCATCTCTATTTTCCGGCATGAGCAATGCAAATACGGAGCAGGTTACTGAATACATAAAAAAGCAGCAGGGAAATAAAGCAGATGCTTATATAGCTGCTGTAAAAAAAGCATTTCCTAATGACACGAGGCCAACAGACCTCATGGATGTAGATACCCGATTCCGTCCAGAAGCCATTGCCCAGGCCAATCAGAAATCAGCATTGAATGCGGCGCCTGTATATATGTATTTGTTTACATGGCAATCGCCTGTGCTGGATGGAAAATATAAAGCCGTTCATTGCATGGAAATAGCTTTTGTCTTTAATAATATAGACCGCTGCCAGGAAATGACAGGTGGCACCAAAGAAGCGTATGTTCTGGCTGACAAGGTAAGCAAGGCGTGGATACAGTTTGCAAGAACAGGCAATCCAAATCATAAAGGTTTGCCCAACTGGCCGGCGTATAATGCAAAGAATACCGCTACCATGCATTTGGATAACAAATCTGAAGTACTGCCACAGATGGATAAAGAATTGTATGATCTGGTGGAAATGCACTAATTGCAAGTAGCTTTCCAAAATTATTTTTTGCACGGATCTATAAGAGGCTGTTAAGAGAGAAGTGATCTCACTTTGACTTGTCAATGTCATGTGTAAGGACTTCAATATCGTTAACTTTTGTTGGAAACCATACTGTCATTTCTCCTTCACCCCTGTTAGCCCAGCTATAATATGGTATTAGGGTAAAGCTTTTTTTGACAGTCGAAACTTCTTGTTCATTTTTATCTATTACCAAAGCAAGAGCTTTTCCTTTAATTATGGTAACTCCATTTAATAGTTCTGGCTTGTATTCAGAAATAAATGGTGCATTCGCCGGAACAATTAAATTACTGGTCTTTCCACCATTGTCTATCCATTCTGCGCAATAGATCAATGGTCCTCTTTGCAATGCCATTTTTCCAATATCATCCTTTAAATTTTCATTGGTTGTAATTTTTCTTACTTCCATAGGCAGGTTTACTTCTATTACATCACCTTTTCTCCATTGTTTTTTTAATATTGCATATCCCTTTATTATGTTATAATCCATAGGCCAACCGTTGATTTTTATTTCAATCTTTCCTGTCAATGAATTACTGAAAGTATAGAGGTCAGAGGGTAAAGCTTCCTTTCCTGCCCAACCAGGAATGCGAATGAGCAGATTAAATGCAGCAGATTTCTTTGGAGAAATTATAAATTTTAAATTCCCATCCCAGGGATAATTGTTCTGTTGTATGATCTCTACTGGATTGCCCTGAATATTTGTAATAGCATTACTGCTTACAAAAAGGTTTACGTACAGATCATTTTCTTTTTGGGCATATACATAACCGGGTATAGAAGGAAGAAAACGCACCATGTTGGTAGGACAGCAGGAGCAAACGAACCAACCGGACCGTTTTCTTTCCAGATCCGGATGAGAAAAGCTGTTTTGCACCTGCATGGCATTTGAATAGAAAAACGATTTTCCATCCAGACCCACTCCAGAAAGCAGCCCATTATATAAACATTTCTCCAGTAGATCCATGTATTTGGCATTGCCGTGCAATAAAAACATACGGTAGTTCCAGAATACATTCGCAATAGCGGCACACGTTTCATTATATGCTGTGGCATTGGGTAATTCATAATTATCACCAAATCGTTCCCCATTTCCTACAGCACCTACACTACCCTGCACATACAATTTTTTGCTGACCATGTTTTCCCAGATCCTGTCAATAGCCTTAAGATATTTTTCATCACCTGTAAGTGCAGCAATATCAGCCATACCACAATACAGGTATCCTGCTCTTACGGCATGCCCAATAGCTTCGTTCTGATTTACGACGAGCTTATTATCCTGCCAGTAAGATCCATTTTTCCAGACATCTTTACTTGTAGAATCATATTTATTATAATGTCCTCTTTCGCCAATAAAAAATTTGGCAGTTTCCAGGTATTCTTTTTTACCTGTAATGCGATAGAGTTTTACAAGGCCCATTTCAACAACTTCATGTCCGGGAGCTACATGTTTTTTATCCGGACCAAAAACAGAGCAAATCAGGTCTGCATTTTCTATTGCGATGTTCAATAAAGCCTTTTTTCCGGTTGCATAATAGTGTGCAATAGCAGCTTCATATAAATGACCGGCATTATAAAGTTCATGACTTGATTCTCTTTCTTTGGACCAACGCTCCATACCGGACCATGAATGAGGGTGAGCGGGATCAATAGTCCGTGCTGTATATAAATAGCCATCTGGTTCCTGAGCTTTTCCAATTATTACGATTAATGAGTCTATATATCGATCCAGTTTTTTATCAGGAAATAAGCTTAAGGAATAAGATGCGCCTTCTATGGTTTTATAGATATCCGTATCATCAAAAGGATAGGCAGTGCAGAACTTTCCTGAATGCTCTGCGGCCATTTCAAAATTTCGTATGCGGCCTGTTTTATCGCACCGTTCAAAGGAAGCAGGAATAGTAACCGTATGATTTGCTTTCAGGCGGGGCAACCAGAAATTATCCGTAAAATGCACCTGGGTAAAATTTACATTCTGAATAGGATAATCTATTTGTTGTGCGAATGATACTGATGAAGAAAAAAGAAAGAATGCTAAAAGACGAGATATGGCATAATGATTTTTTATAAGCCTGAAAAGTATGCTAATCATAATTAAAGTTATTAATCTTTAGCTTTTAGGAATTGATAGTTTTTAATATTTGCGAATTTGAAAATACGAACAGTGACAATTTTAGTTTCAATACCAGTGTAAAAATGGATGCTTCAGTTCATCAGGACTGTCCTGCTTTATTATAATGATTAAGACCTATCATAATTAAACCGGCAGGTCCTATTTATTATCATTTTAAAATGATGAATTATTTTA
>JBJMLT010000618.1:0-2958 GCA_045805165.1 Flavisolibacter sp. | reverse complement strand
TTTATAGGCGGCCTTAATTAAACCAACTGTGTTTTTTGCGTGCAGCTTATTAAGAAGATTTTGCCTGTGAGAATCTACTGTTCTTTTACCAATGTTTAATTTTTTAGAAATTTCATCATTTGTCATTTCCATAGCGATCATTCTTAATATTTCTAATTCTCTTCGGGTTAATCCTTCTTCAGTCCATAAGCTTTTTATAGGATCTTTTTTTACCACTTCAATTAATTTGGTAGCGACCTCATTGGAATAATACATCTTGTTATCCAGTATTGTTTTAATAGCGGTTAAGAGTTGAGCGGGCTCAATATTTTTAAGTACATAGCCTTTGGCACCTGCATCTATCATGCTTTGAACATATTGAACCTCATCATAATTAGATAATGCAAGAATTTTAGCCTGAGGTCTGTATCGAATCAACCTTATAACAGCTTCTGGTCCAGCCAAGCCAGGCATATGGTAATCAACAATTATAATATCATATTGTTTCTGACTGGCTTTACGTATGGCTTCTTCTCCATTTTCTGCTTCGTCTATATTAAACTGCATCATTTTCTTAAGAGAAGATAGCATAACTTTCAAACCATCGCGAACCATTTTATGATCATCCACGATCAGTAATTGAATTACAGATACTGACGTATTAGATTTATAAGTGCTCATGGTTGAAAGTTATTGGTATTTCCAGAACATATTTCGTACCTCTCCCTATTTCACTGGTAATTTCTATCTCACCATTATGAGATTTTACTCTTGATCTTACATTTTTAAGTCCCATTCCTTTAGCAATTTTCGAATTATCAAATCCTTCACCGTTATCCTGAAGCACGATCTTTATGTGCTTTTTATTACATCCGAATTTTAATGAAATGACAGTTGCATTTCCGTGTTTAATTGCATTATTTATGAATTCCTGAATTACCCTGTAAATATCAATTTCCAAATCTTTGGGAAGTTCGGGAATTGAATTCAGTTCCTGTATATGAAACTTAATATTTTTATGGTATCTGGCTTTATTGCATATTTCTTTAACTGCCTTTAGAAGGCCAAATTCTTCAAGTGTTTTAGGCATCAGATTAAAGCAGATGTTCCTCATGTCTGTGATCACTTCAGTAAGTGCATCAGTAGATCTTCGTAATATGGATCTTTGATTTTCTTCTATTACGGATCTTTCAATTGCACTAATAAAGAACTTTATGGCAGATAATTGTTGCCCAAGGCTATCATGAAGATCTTGTGCAAGTCTCTGCCGTTCCTTCTCCTGTGTATCTATTATAGCCCTTATAATTAAGTTTTCTGTTTTTTTCTGAAGAGAGATGTCCTTGGCTGTTAATAGTATGCCTTTCTTTTTCCTGGATTCATCCAGCAGATAGGCTGCAGTAAGTTGGACAGGAATTATTTTTCCTGATGATGAATAAAACTGACTTTCTCTGGAAATGGGACCAATTTCATGTCTTAGAGTATTTATCAGGTTTTTAAATAAGGGAGCTCTGCCAGGCGCTTGCAAGGCATCGATATTCTTACCATATAGAGATTCAATTGAATCCTCCAGTTGGCCAGCGGCAGCATTATTTACATTTGTTATAACGCCTTTTTTATCCAGTATGAACACCATGTCCGACACAGAATTGAAAATATTGGTGAAATAATTTCGGGAAATAGTAATGGCCTTAAGCTCTTCCCCAAGCATATTTACACCTGCTATAAAGGCGTCAATTTCATCCAGGCGTGGAGAAAGGGCAAGCCGTTTGTCGAATTGTCCTAAGGAATACTGGCTTAGTAATCGGTTTATTTTATTAAAACGTTCATCCAATGACCGCTAAATTAGGATATTAAGATGCAAATTTTTTCAACCATTTCAGAGCGGAAGGAGTATTGGAAAATATGCGAACAGGCATTTTTGTTTTATTGACAAAAACAAAGAAATTGCCAAGAAAAGAAGCAAAAGGTGAATCCAGGATAATGGCAGCGGCTTTAAGTCCGCTTACACCTTCATCAGAAGAAAAAAATTCTCTTGCACTTTTGTCCATGCTTATCACTCCCTGATTATAAATTAATGCAGGCATTAATTTATTCCCGGTAAATTTTATGCGCGCATCAACAATTTCTTTCGCAATCTGAAGATTTATCTTTAAACCTTTTTTATAGGTGCCTATCAATATTCCTTCCTTTAATTCCAGGTGAACATGAGGAGTATCAAGCTCCTTATCCATAGTTAGTTTTGTTTTGAAAAATAGTGATCTGAAAATTTCAATAGGGGGGAACTAAGGTAATGCTTCCATAAAACTATTATGAAATAATGAATAGTTATAAGTATAAATACGTAGAAAAAATTCGCATGCCCGGTTTTGCAAATTCAGTATTTCATCCGTTTGCTGGTAACTGGAAAAAATGAATGTTTGGGGTTGAGTTTAAATAGCTTTTTTCCAGTTCATGAGTAAGAATAATTCCTTTTACGATACTGTTGATCAGATTGTAACTTATGGGGTACAAAAAGGGATCCTTCATTTGCATAATGAAGATGATTATTTTGAAGGAAATCAAATTATTCTTCAGAAAAGGAAGGTGGTGAATTTTGGATCCTGTAGTTATTTAGGACTTGAATTTGATGAGAGATTGAAAACTGCAGCAAAGCATGCGATCGATCAGTATGGCACTCAATTTTCTGAATCCAGAGCTTATGTGTCGTTGAAGCCTTATGTAGATCTGGAAATTCTCCTGAATAAAATTTTTGATGCTCATTGTGTTATAACTCCAACTACTACTTTAGGTCATATTGCCAATATTCCTGTTCTTGTAAAAGATTCAGATGCAGTAATAATGGACCATCAGGTTCATAGTTCTGTTCAGACTGCTGTAAATATAATTAAAGCGAGAGCGGTACATGTTGAATTGCTCCGTCATAACCGGTTGGATATTCTTGAAGAAAGGGTTCAGCTATTAAGAAGAAAATACCATAGG
>JBJMLT010000617.1:0-16358 GCA_045805165.1 Flavisolibacter sp. | reverse complement strand
GAAATGAAGTTTGTTTCTGTACTATTGGCGATGCTTCAACCTCCGAAGGTCCTTTCTGGGAAGCGATCAATGCTGCAGGAGTAACCCAGGTTCCATTGGCAGTTTTTGTTTGGGACGATGGATATGGGATCTCTGTTCCAAAAAAATATCAGACAACAAAAGGTTCCATTTCAGAAGCCCTTGCTGGTATGCAGAAAGCAGATGGTTTAAATGGAATTCAAATTTATAAGGTAAAAGGTTGGGATTATGCCGGAATGTGCGAAGTATTTGAAGAAGGAATTCGAATAGCAAGAGAAACGCATACCCCTGTATTATTTCATGTAGAGGAAGTAACGCAGCCTCAGGGTCATTCCACTTCCGGAAGTCATGAACGCTATAAAGAACAGGAGCGGCTAGCTTGGGAGCGCGAATGGGATGCTATGAAAAAGATGAGGGAATGGATCATAAGTAATGCACTTGCAGATGAAGATGAATTGAATGTACTTGAAACGGAAGCAAAAGAAATTGTAAGAAATGAAAAGGCATCTTCATGGCAAAAGTATCTTCAGCCTATTAAAGATCAGGTAATTAAAACAGTTGACCTGATTAAGGATGCTGCTTCTAAAATGCATGATCATTCGCATCAATTAACACAGATTGCTAGTGATCTTTCATCCATAAAGGAACCCCTCAGGCGGGAAGTTATGCACGCACTTAATACAGCAATTAATATAACTGGTAACGATGAAAACGGATATTGGTTGAAAGACCTTTATAATGATTTAAAGAAGGAAAATGAAGAATTATTCAATAGCCATTTATATAATGAAGGACCCAAAAGTTCATTGAATATTTCAGCTTCATCTATTAAATATGCAGAAGAAGCACCTTTAATAAATGGCTTCGAAATACTCAACAGGTATTTCGACCAATTATTTGAAAGCAATCCCAAAGTTCTCGCCTTTGGAGAAGACCTGGGCTTTATTGGAGATGTTAACCAGGGTTTCGCTGGCCTGCAGGCTAAATACGGTGAAGAAAGGATCTTTGATACTGGGATACGTGAATTAACGATAATGGGACAGGGAACAGGTTTGGCAATGAGGGGATTAAGGCCAATAGCTGAAATTCAATACCTGGATTATTTATTATACGGATTGCAAACGCTCAGTGATGACGTAGCCACGTTGCATTATAGATCTAAAGGCCAGCAGAGCTGTCCTTTAATTGTTCGGACAAGAGGCCATAGGCTTGAAGGGATCTGGCATAGTGGTTCTCCAATGGGAATGATGATCCATTCATTGCGCGGAATGTACATCTGCGTTCCAAGGAATATGACACAGGCTGTTGGAATGTATAATACGCTGTTACAAGGCAATGACCCGGCAATAATTGTTGAATGTCTTAATGGGTATAGACTTAAGGAAAAGTTACCGGATAATTTATTGGAATATACAGTAGAATTAGGAGCGCCTGAAATAATTAAAGAAGGAGATGATATAACAATTGTAAGTTATGGAAGCATTCTCAGGATAATTTCTGAAGCTGTAAATACATTGGAAAGAGAAGGAATAAGCTGTGAAATAATTGATGTGCAAACTCTGCTTCCGTTCGATACTCATAATAAGATACTTGATTCGTTAAAGAAAACCAGCCGTATTGTATTTATTGATGAAGATGTTCCTGGCGGCGCTTCTGCTTATATGTATAATAAGGTTATGGAAGAACAGGGTGGTTACCGCTGGCTCGATGCTTTACCTAGAACATTAACCGGTAGAGCGCATAGACCTGCTTATGGAAGTGATGGAGATTACTTTAGTAAACCAAATTCAGAGGATATTGAAAGATTAATTAAAGAAATAATGGCTGAATAAACACTGATCGAAGGAAAGTTGACACTTTACAATTAAAAGCCGACAGCTGATAGCCAATAGCCAATAGCCGATAGCCGACAGCCGATAGCCGATAGCAAACTATGAAATTAAACATATACCAGATAGATGCTTTTGCACAAAAGGTATTTGAAGGAAATCCCGCTGCAGTAATTCCACTGCAACACTGGATTTCTGAAGAATTGATGCAACACATCGCATTGGAAAACAATCTTAGCGAAACAGCATTCATCGTAAAAACCGAAGTAGGTTACCATATCAGATGGTTCACTCCAGAATATGAAATAGATCTGTGCGGCCATGCAACTTTGGCATCGGCCTACGTTATAAAGAATTTTCTCGAGCCTCATATAAATGAGATCAATTTCTCAACGCAAAAGGCAGGACTTCTAAAAGCGATAGCAAAGGAAGGAAAATATACACTTGATTTTCCATGCAGAATGCCGCAGCCTTGTCCGATACCTGAACTTCTTTTTGAATCATTGGGAATAGACACAGCTGCTGAAGTATTAAGGTCACGTGATTATTTTGTAGTTGTGCCGGATGAAGAAGTAGTGAAAAATATTGAACCGGATTATTCGCTAATGAAACAACTGGATACTATTGGAGTAATAGTTACTTCCAAAGGAAAGGAAGCCGATGTTGTTTCAAGATGCTTCTATCCGGGAACTGGCATACCTGAAGATCCTGTAACTGGTTCTGCTCATTGCAATATTGTTCCTTATTGGAGTGAAAAATTGAATAAGAATAAATTGTTTTGTAAGCAACTATCTGGCAGAACAGGTGACTTATGGTGCGAATTAAAAGGAGACAGGGTACTTATGAGTGGAAAATGTGTATTGTACCTTACAGGTGAAATTGAAGTGGAATAGATCCTTATAAAAAAGAATAGAAATAAAACAGCGGAGGTAATTTTATTTACGTCCGCTGTTTTATTTAAAGGTTATTAATAAGTAGAATATTCGTATCCGAGGATCTGAAATCCTGAAACAGAAACTTTGGTCAGATTATTATGATCATCCAAAGTATAAGAAACAGGAGTAGTAACATTGCCAACTTTTTCAGAAGAAACGTTATTAGTGCTTAATAAAACTGACATGGTTGATTCATCAACAGGATAAAAGCTATCATCTGTAATGAAAGGTTGCAGAAATACACTATTGAAATAATTTTTATTCGAATCAAAAGTGAAGTTGACCGTTTCAACATCTGCAGGAGTAGTATTATAGTCAGTTGATGTAACCGTGCTTATATTACCATTAGCGTAGGTATAATCATATTGCTGTTGCAGGTCATTCGTATTATTATTAACCCAGGTTTCTGTTATTTTAGAAATTTTACCATTAACATATGTAAAATCTGTTCTTTCCATTTTGGAATAGCTGCTACCATCTTTTTCATAATAGTCGATTGAACTTGTTGTACCATCTCCGTTATAGGAAATAGATTCATAGGCATCGGCTGTTGTTGAACCAGGGAACCAGAATTCATTTCTTTTGGAAATTTTCCCAGCTGAATATTCAAAAGTGTAATAATAGTTTTTGTCTCCTGTAAAATCGATCCTGCTGATCTGATTTCCATTGGAATATGAAAAAGTTCCAGTCTCCTCTAAAGTACCGGAACCGCTATAATAATTTGCCTTTGAAACCCTGTATTTTGGTACTAGTGGTTTATCATGGTGACATGAAAGCAATCCAAAGGAGAATAGTAATGCAATAAAAAGACGATTAATTTTTAAATAGTTTTTCATAAATAGATTTAGCGACAAATCTATTTATACATTTAACTACAATAAATAGCATGATGATGTTAGCAGAAAAACATTCGAAAACCATCAACGATTGCTGATAGCTGATAGCCGACAGCCGATAGCTGATAGCCGATAGCTGAAAGCGATAGCTATTTCAAATTATGAAACACCTTCTGCACGTCTTCTTCCTGCTCTAGCTTATCTACTAGCTTCAGAACATCCTGTGCCTGATCTTCAGGAAGGTCTACTGTAGAAATAGGGATCCATTCAACTTCCGCGCTTAATGGCGTAATACCCTTTTCTTCAAGGGCTTTTTGCATATTGCCGAAATCGCTAAAGGCGCAGCGAAGAACTAATACTTCTTCACCATTTTCTCCGGTACCTTCTCCCATTTCTTCAAGTCCATGGTCTATTAATTCAAATTCCAGTTCTTCTGTATTCAATCCTTCAGGCTTTAATTTAAATGCTCCCATTTTTTTGAATTGAAAGCTTACGCTTCCGCTATTGCCTAAAGCACCATTGCCTTTATTGAAAATGGATTTCACATTGGCAACTGTTCGTACATGATTGTCTGTAGCAGTTTCTACTAATATGGCTACCCCATGGGGAGCATAGCCTTCATAAAGGATCTCCTCATAGTTCTCCATCTCTTTTCCCATAGCCCTTTTAATGGCGGCTTCAACCCTGTCCTTAGGCATGTTCACGTTCTTTGCATTCTGCATGCATCTTCTTAAGGCAGGATTGATATTGGGATCCGGACCACCGGCTTTAACCGCAATAGCGATCTCTTTACCTATTCTGGTAAACTGTTTCGCCATGCGGTCCCAGCGGGCAAACATGGTCGATTTTCGTACTTCAAATATGCGACCCATTATTTACTTATGTGTTTTGAGGTTAAACAAAAGCCATCAGCCTTCAGCTATCGGCCATCGGCTAGCTGAAGGCTGATGGCTATAGCCGATAGCCGATATAAAGTTATTTCGGATTCAATGGATCTACCGGGTCTTTAGGAGTTACCACATAACCTTTTTGAAGCTTGCTGTTTATTCGGCCATAGCTGAAGTAAACAATTAATCCCAGCACCATCCATCCAAGTGCGCTTATTAAAGTTGGACCAGGAAGGCTTATGATCATAGCGCTGCAAACTATAATTCCAAGTATTGGAACAAGAGGTACAAGCGGTGTTTTAAAAGGACGGGTAAGATTGGGGTCTTTTCTCCGTAAGATCCATACGCCAATGCATACCAATACAAAGGCAAATAATGTTCCGATAGAAGTTAGATCGCCAGCAACACTGCCTGGAACAAATGCTGCAAACGCTCCTACAAATAGGAAAAGGATCATATTAGATTTATAAGGTGTTCTGAATTTTGGATGCAGATCAGAAAAAACTTTTGGTAATAATCCATCGGATGCCATTGTATAGAATACTCTTGATTGGCCCATTAACATAACCAGTATTACAGAAGAGAATCCTAAAAGGATAGCCACTGTTACCGAAGTTCCTAACCATCCATAACCCTGCATATATGTTTCAATAGCATAGACTACAGATGCTTCTTTACCGGCTTTTACAAAGTCAGTATAAGGAGCAACTCCTGTAAGTACGTAGGAAAATAAGATATATAAGATCGTACATATTACAAGTGACCCAAGTATACCAATTGGCATATCCTTTTTTGGATTTTTAGCTTCCTGAGCTGCTGTGCTTACTGCGTCAAAACCAATAAATGCAAAAAATACAATGCCTGCTCCGGTAAGAACACCTCCCCATCCATGTTTAAAAAAGTCAGTGTAGCTGTATAACGTGCCATCTGGCTGTACAGCAGGTTTTGCATCTGCAGGAACGAGGTAAGGCGTATGATTTGCCGGATTTATAAAATGCCATCCGATAAAAATGAAAACAATTACAATGGCCACTTTAATAGTTACAATTATACCATTGACAATAGCTGATTCCTTGGTTCCTTTAATAAGAATTGCAGATAATAATAATAAAATAAACAGTGCTGGTATATTCATAATACCATGATGCATAATTCCTGTGACATCATCTTTCATTCTTTCAAGAGGCGAATGGCTCCATTCATAAGGGATTCTGCCTCCAACCAGTTTATTCAGATATTCACTCCAGTTAATAGAAACAGTTGCTGCACCTAAGGCATATTCTAATATCAATGCCCATCCTATGATCCATGCGATCAATTCTCCCATTGTAGCATAAGCATAAGTGTAAGCACTTCCTGCTATTGGAATAATAGATGCAAATTCAGCATAGCACAACCCGGCAAACGCGCAACCTACAGCTGCAATAATAAAAGATAAGGTTACAGCTGGTCCTGCATGTAAACCGGCAGCGGCGGCAGTCCTTACAAAAAGCCCTGCCCCTATAATAGCGCCAATTCCTAATAAAATTAGATTTACTGATCCAAGGGTTCTTTTCAATCCTTTTTCCGATTCATCGGCTTGAGCCATAAGCTGGCTTAGAGGTTTTTTAAGAAATAATGGCATGATCGCGTGTTAGAGTTTTATTGAAAAAATTGGTCGTAAAATAAAGCAATAATTTAATAACGATTGTTTATATGTTTTTAGCCTCATATAAATGTCAGGTTTGTTGCATTATTTTTACGCTCTTGGCAGATGAAACCAAAACTAAAATATGCGCAAATCGAACAGGTTGACCTTTTATATTCTGGTTGCTATGCTGTTAGGAGTCGTTGTAGGATATATTGTCAATAGAACTGCCTCTCCGGACTTTACAGCTTCCTTTTCAAAAAATAGTAGATTATTAGGTACCATCTTTATACGTCTGGTGCAAATGATTATTGCTCCGTTGGTATTTACAACTCTTGTGGTAGGTATAACAAAGCTTGGAGATTTAAAATCTGTTGGTAGGGTCGGAGGCAAAGCCATCTTATGGTTTATTACTGCTTCATTGATTTCCCTCCTCATTGGATTTATACTTGTTAACTATTTCAGGCCTGGCCAATATATAAGTATGAGCCATGCAGATCCGGCTGGATTAAAAGACCTGGTAAATAAGCAACAGCAATCGTTTTCCCTTCAAAATTTTATTGAGCATGTGATACCCGATAGCTTTTTTAAAGCAATGGCCGAAAATCAAATGCTGCAATTGGTAGTATTTTCAGTTTTTTTTGGGGTGGCTGCTTCAGCCATAGGCGACTTTACCAAACCAGTTATTAAAGGACTTGAAATAGTTTCCCATATTATTTTAAAAATGGTGAGTTATGTAATGAATTTTGCGCCATTAGGAGTTTTTGGAGCTATAGCTGCTATTGTTTCAATGGAAGGTCTGCAAATTTTTAATTTTTACATCAGGTACTTTGCATTCTTTTTAGTAGGCATAGGGATATTATGGATTATTTTATTTACTGCTGGTTTTATAATTCTGAAGGGCCGTATCAAGGAACTAATAAAAAGAATCGGCAACCCTATGCTCGTGGCTTTCAGTACTACCAGCAGTGAAGCTGTTTTTCCTAAGCTCACAGAAGAACTGGAGCGTTTTGGATGCCGCGATAAAATTGTAGCATTCGTTCTTCCGCTTGGCTATTCTTTTAATCTCGATGGAAGCATGATGTATATGACTTTTGCTAGTCTTGCTATTGCGCAGGCTTATGGAATAAATATGCCTTTTGGCACTCAGCTTACTATGCTTCTCGTTTTATTGCTTACAAGCAAAGGCATTGCAGGAGTTCCCAGAGCCGCACTTGTTGTGGTTTTAGCTACATGTGGAATGTTTAAAATACCTCCGGAGGGAGTTGCACTTATATTACCAATAGATCACTTCTGCGATATGTTCCGGACCATGACAAACGTTGTTGGTAATGCGCTGGCTACTAGCGTGGTAAGCAAATGGGAAGGTGAATTAGCTGATACTAAGGGATGATAATAAAAGAAAATTATATAAAGAAGTACCGTAAATATTTGAATTGATTAGGTTTATTGAATAAGTAATATATTTCGTGATTTTAACAAGATTACCTTAAGAACTGGTGAAAATATGGATAAAGGTTTTATACAGCAATTTATAGAATGGATCATACATAATGGTGGTTTATACTTTTTATTATTTGTAGTATTTGCAGAAACAGGTTTATTCGTAGGATTCTTTTTACCAGGCGACTCTTTATTATTTGCCGCGGGTATATATATAAGTGAACTTGCCAGCGAATTTTTCAATCTTCATTTTTCAATAATTATCATACTGGTCATTATTGCTTCTTTATTGGGGAATTTTGTTGGTTACTGGTTTGGCTTTAAAACAGGTCCTTTAATGTACGAAAGAAAGGAGACGTGGCTATTCCGCCGCAAACATCTCATCAGGGCAAAAGAATTTTACGATCAGTATGGCAAGGCTACAATTTTCCTGGCCAAATTTTTACCTATTATAAGAACATTTGCTCCCATCGTGGCCGGAATTGTAAAAATGGAGAGAAAAACATTTATGTTCTATAACATTATAGGCAGCATTTGCTGGGTATCTGCAATGATGCTTGGCGGCCATTTTCTTCAGGCCTGGGTAAAGAACAGATTTAATTTTGATCTAAAGCAACATATTGAAGCCATAACCATTGGTATTATTTTAATTACAACACTTCCAGTTCTTTATAAATTGTTTTTTGTAAAAAGTAAAACTGAATCGGTTCAACATCCTGAATAATATGAAAGAACGCACTTATGGAATTTTGTCCATACCTGTAATTGTGGGAGCCCTCGGCTATTTTGTGGACATATACGATCTTTTATTGTTTGGAATCATTCGTAAGCAAAGTCTTGCAGACCTGGGATTGACAGGAAATCAAATTACAACTGTTGGTGAAAACATTCTTTCCATTCAAATGGTAGGTTTATTGATCGGTGGAATCATTTGGGGGGTTATGGGAGATAAAAAGGGTAGGCTTAGCGTGCTCTTTGGTTCCATTATACTTTATTCATTGGCCAATATTGCAAATGGAATGGTTACTACTACTTCCCAATACATGCTTGTAAGGTTTTTAGCCGGTATTGGCCTGGCAGGAGAATTAGGTGCTGGTATAACTCTGGTATCAGAATTACTGCCAAAAGAAAAAAGAGGTTTAGGAACTTCAATGGTGGCAGGTATTGGACTTACTGGTGCCGTTGTGGCATTTTTTATATCAAAAGAATTCAATAACTGGAGACTCTGTTACTATATCGGAGGAGGACTTGGTTTCTTGCTGCTCATTTTACGTATTTCTGTATTTGAATCCGGAATGTTCAACCAGATGAAAAAAATGAATGTAGTGCGGGGTAATTTTTTCATGTTCTTTACCGATAGCGAACGTTTTAAAAAATATATTCAAAGCATTTTATTAGGACTTCCAACCTGGTATGTAATAGGCGTGCTTGTTACTTTTTCTGCTGAATTTGGAACTGCTTTAGGTATAAAAGAAAATATTGACCCTGGTAAGGCTATCATGTTCGCTTATGCAGGTATTTCAATAGGTGATGTTACCATTGGCTTTGTTAGTCAGTGGCTGAAAAGCAGAAAGAAAGCATTGTTTATTTTTTATTGCATCACTGCTTTATTTATGATATTGTTCTTTACTCCCATTAACAGCTCAGGTATTCAAATGTATATTATATGTGCAGGCCTGGGATTTGGAACTGGTTTCTGGGCCATATTTGTAACAATGGCTGCTGAACAATTCGGCACTAATTTAAGAGCAACTGCTGCCACAACAGTTCCCAATATGGTTAGAGGAGCTTTGCCTTTAATTATTTACATGTATCGTTGGTTGCGCACTGTTTCTCATAACCAGCTTTTAGGTGGCATAGTAACAGGCATTATTGTTATGGCCATAGCCATATGGGCTGCCATTAATTCCAGAGAAACTTTTGGAAAGGATTTGAATTATATAGAATCTGAAGAGCTTTCACCCGCTGTTTAACTGCTTCCACTACCTTCGCATGCTATGAAATTCCTGGTAATAAGGTTTAGTTCTATTGGAGATATTGTACTAACCACTCCAGTTGTAAGATGCATGAAAGAACAGATACCAGGCGCTGAGATCCACTATCTTATCAAGCCAGGTTTTAAAACTATTATACAGCATAATCCATACATTGACCATATTCATGAATTACAGGATAATTGGGATTCAATGATCGCATCGCTGAAAAAGGAAAAATTTGACCATATAATTGATCTTCATCACAACCTGAGAACTTTAAGAGTAAAGAAAGGTCTTAAAGTTCCATCGCATTCTTTTAACAAGCTCAATCTGGAAAAACTGATTTTCGTTAAGCTTAAGTGGAATGTTATGCCAAAGCTGCATATTGTTGACAGGTATCTTGATACTGTTAAGTCATTTGGTGTGCAAAATGATGGGAAAGGACTGGATTATTTTATTCCTTCCGATGAAGAAGTAGAAGAAAATGATATTCCTGCATCTCACCATGCAGGTTATGTAGCAATGGTTATAGGTGCTTCTTTTTATACCAAAAAATTACCCGTTTATAAACTTCAGGAACTATGTCAAAATTTAAAATATCCAATAATTCTTTTAGGGGCAAGGGAGGAGTTTGAAGAAGGGCAGTTGATCGCATCAGTAGATCCTGTTAAAGTATATAATGCCTGTGGTAAATTTTCTTTGCATGAGAGTGCTGACCTGGTCCGTAAATCAAAATTGGTAATTGCACACGATACTGGTCTGATGCACATTGCGGCGGCCTTAAAAAAACCTGTTATATCTATTTGGGGTAGTACAACTCCGTCTTTTGGAATGGTTCCTTATTACGGTGAAAATTATTTGACGCACCATGCTCAACCGTATATGGATGTGCAGGTTCATAAACTGTGGTGCCGGCCCTGTACGAAAATAGGCAGAAATAAATGTCCGCAAGGTCATTTCAAGTGCATGAAAAATATCTCTATAGATGAGATAGTAAGAAAGGTAAAACTAAAACTTGGCCTGCCTGATTAACAGGGTATAGTTTACTACGGATTGTCAAAAATTCATAAACCTGCAAAAATTTCATATACTTTTCATCTGGTATCAGTATTGAAGATTTGATTTTTTAATTAATCGATATTGTAAATCTTAAAATAAAGGAGGTTTATATGTCAATCATTAAGAGAAATCATAATTTACCGGGTATGTTCAGTTTGTTCGACGATCTGTTTTCAAGAGATCTTATGAATTGGGGCCTGGAAAATAATTCAGAAACAAACACAACTATTCCTGCTGCCAACATTAAGGAAACAAACGAAAATTATGAAGTCGAGATTGCGGCTCCAGGAATGTCTAAGGATGATTTTCGCATTGAGCTGGAAGGTAATAAGCTAACTATTAGTAGTGAAAAGACAAATGAATGGAAGGATTCAGAAAATGAAAGATATACTCAAAGGGAATTTAGCTATCAATCTTTCCAAAGAACATTCAACCTTGCTAAAGAGGTTGTAGATATAGAAAAGATTGAAGCCAGATATCAAAATGGTATTTTAAAACTGTTGATTCCTAAAAAAGAGGAAGCTAGGCAAAAGCCACCCAGGCTAATTCAGATCTCATAATGCATAAGGCGGGTTTAGGTAACCCGCTTTATTCTTTATGGCTTCTTTCATCCCCAAAGCTTCGTTCATTTAATGGATCACCATCAAAATCAGTACTGTCTTGCGAAGCATCCCTTAAATTATCTTCATCATGCGTAGGTAAATAATTTGTATCCTGCAAGGCTATTTTTTCTCCCCGGTTAACAGTTGTATCGTTTCTGTTTGCACGAATATCATTTTCATCTTCATCAAAAATATTCCCGCCTTCTTCATCACTTGAGGAAATAGTTGTATCGCCAATTGCGTTCATGGGAGGAACATTGACAAATTCCTGACCTGGTATGTCTTTAACATCAGGAAGATTGATTATTACTTCTTCAGTTTCCAGTTCTTTTGAATCTCGTTCAGAATCAGGAAGGTCGTTTGGAATGGATGATTCTTTTTCAACGCGGCCAATTGCATCCTCTCTTGCAGGATTATCATTTGCTCGATCAGTATTCATAAAACTTTTAAATTAATTTGATTAAAAATCTATGCCGTAAATTCAAGCTTTATCAGTAATATTCTATTTACTAATAAGTTACTTGCATTTTTTGAAATAGAACAGTAATGTTGAAAACGGATGCGCCTATCAAAATAGTCCTGGCAGATGATCATGAGATCTTCCGAGATGGATTTAAAGTAATGATCCGGAAATATCCTTCAGTTGCTCTGGTCGGTGAAGCTTCAGATGGAAGGGAATTGGTGGATATAACTTTGAAATTAAAACCTGATATCGTAATTACAGATATAAAAATGCCAGGGATGGATGGTATTCAGGCTGCAAAGATTCTTAAGGAGAAATTGCCGGATATTGGAATTATTGCTCTCTCTATGTTTGATGAGCAAAACCTTATTATTGATATGCTTGAAGCAGGTGCGCTTGGATACCTTCTTAAGAATGCACATAAGTCTGAGATCATTGAAGCTATAAATTCAGTACATAATAATTTGCCTTATTACTGTGCACTAACTTCTACACGTCTTGCCCATATCATTGCAAAAAGTCGCTTTAATACAGGATTTAAATCTTCAAAAGTGGAATTTACAGAAAGAGAAACAGAAGTTATCCGTCTTATTTGCAGGGAAATGTCTAATAAAGAGATTGGTTCTTATCTGGGACTTAGCGTTCGCACAATAGAAGGATACCGTGACAGAATATTGGAAAAAACGGGCACAAAAAATACAGCCGGTATTGTTATTTATGCAATAAAAAATAATATTTACATTGTTTGAGTTTGATTGAAATAAACTTAAATCATTACTTCTATATCATTTAAAGTAACAACAAGCTCATCTCCTGCATATATCGAAATGGAGGAATATAAATTAAGATCGTTAACAGCTTCTGAATAAATTACTTCTTTTACGCAGCCTCCGGTTAATTTATTATTTAATGGTATGGCCAATGTTAATTGTGAAGGATCATTGGTTAATTCAATTTTTTTGATAACCGGACGTTCTCTATTATTATCTACAATAATGTCACCCATAACATACAAGATTCCAAATAAGAAGGGATTTTCATGATCATATTCCACCCAGGCATCCCATAGATCAAGATCCTGATGCTTAACCTGTTTTATCATTATAGAAAGGTAGTAACAGGTTTACAGTTAAAAATCGTGGTAAATACGTATTTTATACCGTATTACTACGTATGGTTTTCTACCGATATGATTGCAGATAGCCTTTCAATAATTTCAGGTGCACCCCGAAATTTGTAATCGTTAATTTGCCTAACTGGTAATACAGATTTTGTTGTGCTGGTAATAAATGCAGCATTTGCAGTATATATCTCTTCCAGCTTTATATCTCTTTCTTCTATTTTAAAGTGAGTTTTTATTTTCTCAATTACATTTTTTCTTGTTATTCCTTTAAGTATGTTTTTGGCAGGAGTTACAATGGTTTCATTTCTTGAAATAATAAAGATATTTGACCTCGGGCACTCAGTAATGCTGTCGTTATTATGATATAAAACATCATCAGCATCTTTTTCCCTTACAAATGGTTGAAGATATATAGCCATTAGGTAATCAATTGTTTTAACCTCTGGCAATTGTCTCTGGTAAGGATAGCTGACAAGCTTAATGCCGGTTTTAAATTGGTCTATGGTTACAGAAGGAAAACTATGTGTAGAAATAATCAGGTTAGGATTTGAAATAGTATAACCATCATTAGATTGTCCGCCTGTTAAGGTTAAACGGATTCCATAATTTACATCTGTTTGTTGTGAAATTATTTCCTGTATGATCTCTTCAATTCTTTTGCGTTCTGGTAAAGACAATCTCAATTTGTTAGCTGACTTATAAAACCGATCCAGGTGATCATTCAAATAAACAGTAGTTCTGTTCTGCACTTTTAAAAAATCAAATACCCCATAGCCTCTTTGAATAGCAAGGTCGCGATAATGCAGGCAGGCTTTTTCTTCAGGTACAAATTGATCATTAATAAATACCAGGTTTTCCATTGCATTTTAACAGGTAATAAATATAATATAACTATAGCTACCTTTAATATCATTAATTATTTAAATGGAACAAGTAAGTATCCCTGAAGGATATAATAGGCTGATGCCTTATCTGATTTTAGATAACGCTGCCGCATTTTCTGATTTTATGCAAAAAGTTTTTCACGCTGATGAAGTTCAAAGGCATATGAGAGATGAATCTATTATTATGCATGGAGAATTAAAAATTGGAGACAGTATTATTATGTTCGCAGATTCTACTGAAAAATTTAAATCCAGAACAGCCGGAATATTTATTTATGTTCAAAATGCAGATGAAACTTATAATATGGCATTGAAAGAAGGAGCAACTTCTTTAATGGGTCCAGCAGATCAACCGTATGGAAGAAGCTGTGGCATTATGGATGCTTACGGAAATATATGGTGGGTAACCTCTTTATAACATATAATTATTCAACTACTACATCAAGCTCCTTTATACGGGATTTATATTCAGAAGGTAAAAGCAATTCTTTGATGATTATATCCGTTTTTATTTTTCTGCTTAGCTTATATAATGGAACAAATAATAATAAAGGCGATCTTTTTCTGAGAGATAACATCTGAATTACTTGCTCCGGCGCTATTAGAATTTGAACTTCCTTTAATAATGCGTATCGAATAGCTCCCAGATGTTTTTTGTATTGTTCATAAAGATGTACGGTATAATTATTCTTTTCTAAATCTTTATTTAAATGGTCATTTCTCATTGTTTTCCAATCTTCAAATGTATCAGGTAAATCTTTTAGTCCCATCCGTTCTCCAACATTTCGAAAAACAGTAAATACCTCGTACTTTTCACTATCTGAAAGTTTACGTTCCAATAGCTCAAATGAAGCTATTGAATAATAAATAAGCATAAAAAGAACATCCCTGTATGCCCAGTCAGGTATTTTATAGCCTCTGTTCAATTCAAGTTGAGAATGGATCTGGCCCATTTTATCGATAGCCCTTAAGGCAGATTCCTTTTCTGCAAAAACAATATGCCTGGCATAGCTGACAGTAGAAAAAAGCCGTCCTATTGGATCCTGAGGAAGCCGGCCAGTAAAATACAACCAGTCAACAGCTTTATTCAATGCAAATTCTGCAGAGGCCCCTGCGAAAATAAATAGTATTGTATCGCTTTTACCCCATATTTTCCGGACGATAGAATCTATTTCTACGAAGAATTCCATTCTCTAATTAACGAATTACTATCTGTCTAAAAATGTTAATTCTGTAGAACTAGACATGCTTATTTTTTTACACCTGTTTCTGCCATTTGGACCATCGTTTGAACAATGTGTAAAAGGTCTCTGTATAAGGTAGGCTTCCTGAAAAAAGTACACTGATATTTAAGACAAAGCTTCAGGTCCTCTTCTCTTGAAGAAGTTGTAAAGATCATTACCGGGATTTCTTTAAATCTGTGTCTTTCTTTTAGCCACAAAAGAACTTCTTTGCCATCCATTATCGGCATATTAAGATCAAGTACAATAAGATCAGGTATTAGATTTTCTCCCTGTAAAAAAGTAATTACGTCCGTTCCATCCTTCGCATGTATAAGTGTGTAATTATGTGTAAGCTGATCCAGAGCTTCCTTTATTGCATCAAAATCATCCAGATCATCTTCTGCATATATAATAAATCGCTTTGTATCGCCTATATCCATATTGATAAGCGTGAAGGTTAAAAGATTATGCCAGAGACTGGTAATGCCCTTTCTACAGTTCAGGTTTTCATTTATGGATTGAAAATCAACCTCTTATTTCATGGATTATGTATCTCCTGTTTCATTTTGTAGATTTAATTATCAAAACTTCATTTATGAGACTGTTTAATATATTCCTTATTGCAACTTTATTTAGCGCTTGTAACAGTGCAGATAAAAAAGCGTCTGAAGTAAAACAGAAAGATACAACAATGGTGGCTTCAGCTACTACTGCTTCTGTTGCCCCAATTCCTGACTCTGCTACTATGATGAAAAACTGGAAGGAATATATGACTCCGGGAAAAGAACATCAAATGATCAAATCCTGGAATGGAACATGGAGTGGAGAAATAACTATGTGGATGTCGCCAGGTGCGCCACCGGCAAAGAGTACAATTACAGCTGTTAATAAAACTATTTTAGGAAACCGTTATCAGGTAACTACGCAAAAAGGAACTATGAACGGAATGTCTTTTGAAGGTCAGGGCACTCTCGGTTATGATAATGCAAAAAAGGATTTCGTTATGACATGGATCGATAATATGGGAACCGGTATTTCCAGGATGGAAGGCCCATGGAACGAAACTACCAAAAGCATAGATCTCAGAGGAGTTATGGTAGATCCTTCCACAGGAAAGGAAATTAATTTCAGGGAATTATTCCGTGTTATCGATAATGACAGGCAGGTTTTAGAGATGTACAGCCAGGGACCAGATGGAAAAGAGATGAAACAAATGGAGATTATTTATACGCGGAAAAAATAGAATTCATCAATAAGTCAAAAGTTAAAAGTCAAAACCTAAAACCGTTTATGGTCCAATCTTTTTTTATTTCACACAAAGCCCCCAACGGAGCAATGGGCGTTAGTGGATTTTTTTTTAATTTTTAATTTTTAATTATTAGAACCCGCCTAATTTGTATTTTTGAACCCTAATAAATAAAACAGGAAAAACTAATAAACAAATATCCCCTTT
>JBJMLT010000616.1:0-4159 GCA_045805165.1 Flavisolibacter sp. | reverse complement strand
CTCGGTTTATCATATGTTGGATTTACGAATAGAAATAATTCAACTCTGAATGCTGTCACCTGTCCAAGATTTTAAAGGAATAGATTAAAATATCGGAACTTTAAACTTATAACACTTTTTTTTATCTAATTAATGGATATATGAAACTGCAGATTGGAGATAAAGCACCAGATTTTACCTTATATGATACTGATAAAAATAAGGTAACTTTATCTGAACAGCTAGGCGAAAACGTTCTTTTATTGTTTTTTCCTTTGGCTTTTACAAGTGTATGTACCGCTGAGCTATGTTCTGTTCGTGATAATTTAAAAATGTATGAAGAATTGAATGTAAAGCCCTTTGGCATATCAGTTGATTCATTATACACACTGGCTAAGTTTAAACAGGAACAACATTTGAATTTTCCTTTGCTAAGTGATTTCAATAAAGAAGTTTCAGCTCTTTATGGGGTACTTTACGAAACTTTTGGGTATGGAATGAAGGGGGTATCGAAAAGATCGGTTTTTTTATTAGATGGCTCAGGGACAATAACCTACGAAGAAGTATTAGAAAATGCTAGTTTACAGCCTGATTTTCAATCAATTAAAGTAAAACTACGTGAATTAATAGAGTAGTTTTTACAATTTATTCCTAAATTCGGGCAAGCTCTTTGCATTTTTTATAAAATCCTTTATTATTGTATTAACAGTGTTAAAATTTTAATATTTGAAGAGACTTTTACTTATACTGTCCTTTATAGCTTTCGCATTCACCTGGTCAAATGCTCAGTCTTCTATGGCATCCGATCCCGGTGATCAGGCACCTGTTCTGCGGTTTTACCCAAATCCCGCTACCACAGTTATTACATTTGATTTCCTCAAAGGATATGATAAGGGTTATGCTATTCAGATCTATAACTTTCTTGGCCGTAAAATGTTCGAACAGGTCAATGTAAGCGATCATACATCTATAAATCTTACAGATTTTACCCGCGGGGTATATATTTATCAGCTTCTTGATAAAACAGGACGGATTGTTGAATCTGGAAAATTCCAGGTTTCGAAATAATCAACCTACTTCAATAATCAAAAACTTTAGGTATTGTGTATTTTCCATATTCCAAATGATCGGATGGTCTGGTGATTGGGTCTGAAAAGTTACCTGCCTGATCTTTCTTTTTGCATCTTTGGCAGCCATTTGAATCGTTTCCTGGAATAGTTCTCTGTTAACCAGGTTAGTGCAGGAAGAGGTAACCAAAAAGCCACCCGGTTTCACAAGCTTCATTCCTCTTAAATTGATCTCCTTATACCCTGTTATTGCTTTTTTTATCGTAGCTCTGCTTTTTGTGAAAGCTGGCGGGTCTAGCATCACCACATCGAATTGCCTGTTTTCCTGGCTCCATTGCTTTAGAAGATCAAAGGCATTACCTGTTTCAAACTGCACAATCGTATCCAGACCATTTAGCTTTGCATTTTGGTTTGCCTGAAGCACAGCATTTTCTGAAATATCAAGCCCTAATACAGATTTTGCTCCGTAATGAGCTGCATGAATTTCAAAGGTTCCGGTATAGGTAAATGCTCCAAGAACATCTGCTCCTTTTACTATATTCCTTATTTCCCTTCTGTTATCCTGCTGATCCAGGAAATAACCGGTTTTTTGACCGCTTTCTATGTCTACCAGAAACTTAAGGCCATTTTCATTTATAATGATCTTTGTATCAAATGGCTCAGATAAATATCCTTTTTGAAGACTGAGGCCTTCTAATTCCCTCACCGGTACATCATTTCGCTCATAAATTCCTTTAGGTTTAAAGATCTTATTTAAAGCTTTCACCAATGCAGGTTTCCATCGATCTATTCCCAGGGCCAGCGTCTGAATAACAAAATGATCATTGAACTTATCAATGATCAATTGTGGCAATCCATCAGCCTCTCCAAATACCAATCGGCAATTTTCAACGTAGCCAAGTTTTTTTCTGTAATTCCAGCATGAATTGATTTTATTCAGGAAAAAATCATCATTTATTTCTTCATTTTTATTATGGGTAAATAGCCTGCCAATGATCTGCGATTGGTCATTAAAATATCCTCTCCCGGCAAATTTCCCATCTGCAAAAACTACGTCAACAATATCTCCGGGCACTGGGTCTCCTTCTGTTTTCTCCACCTCATTTGAAAAGATCCACGGATGTCCATTTGCTATTCTGGGCGCTATCTGCCGCTTAAGATGCAGTTTTTTCATAACCGGCCGCAAGCTACTTAAATTATGACAGGAGGTTCAGAATGAGAAGCTAAAAGCGTTTAATCAGGACATTTTGTCCCTTATACCTGCGTTGGCAATATAATTGTCAGTGGTACATTTGCACAAATTCCGAATATGAAGAAAAATGATAATGGTCAGAGCTGGAATATAAATGTAGAAGGCCCCGTTAATATGAATACTGATGAGAATATTGATGGAAACCAGCATTTAAATGAACCCGTTGCTGAAGAGTCTGAATTAGAAAAGCTTAAAGAGCAGAACGACGAATTGAATGATAAGTATTTACGTCTGGCAGCTGAATTTGAAAATTATAAGCGCAGAAATGCACGCGAACAAATAGAATTGAGACAGACTGCCGGAAAAGATGTTATTGTAGACATGCTCGATGTTTTGGACGACAGCGAAAGGGCTCAAAAGCAAATGGAAAATACTACTGATATTTCTCAGATAAAAGAAGGCATTCAGCTAGTGTTTACCAAATTGCGCAATAACCTTACTTTAAAAGGCTTAAAGCCAATGGAAACGGTTGGAAAGGATTTTAATCCAGACATTCACGAAGCCATATCTGAAATGGACGCAGGAGAAAAAATGAAAGGCAAGGTCGTGGCGGAAGTGCAGAAAGGCTATTATCTTAATGATAAGATCATCCGGTTTGCCAAAGTGGTTGTAGGAAAATAATTCATTAACATTTAATGTCTGCATCGTACTTTAACAACTTCAGGTGCGATTGCTGGAATACAAGTTATTATTGAGATTATGGCTAAGAGAGATTATTATGAAATATTGGGATTGAACAAGAATGCTTCTACGGATGAGATAAAAAAATCCTACCGTAAAGTGGCCATGCAGTATCATCCCGATCGCAATCCTGGAGATAAGACTGCAGAGGAAAAATTCAAGGAAGCTGCCGAAGCTTATGAAATTCTTAGCGATCAGGATAAAAGGGCACAATATGACCGCTATGGACATGCCGGAGTAAGCAGCAATGGCCGTGGAGGACATCCTGGTGGAATGAATATGGAAGACATATTCAGCCAGTTCGGTGATATTTTCGGAGAAGATATTTTTGGAAGCTTTTTCGGTGGCGGAGGCGGAGGAAGAACAAGAGGCGGACAAAGAGCAAGAGGAATTCGCGGAAGCAATCTTCGTATAAAGCTTAAGCTCACTTACGAAGAAATTGCAAAAGGTGTTACAAAGAGCATTAAAGTTAAGAAATACATTTCCTGTAATATATGCAATGGCAGCGGAGCGAAAGATAAAGGCAGTATTCAAAATTGTCCTACATGCGGAGGAAGCGGTCAGGTAAGAAAGGTTACCAATACTTTTTTAGGTCAGATGCAAACAGTAACTACTTGTCCTGCTTGTAATGGAGAAGGAACTACAATAACTGCAAAATGCACTAATTGCCATGGAGAAGGTCGTGTATACGGAGAAGAAACTGTAAATATTGATATACCTGCAGGAGTTCAGGAAGGCATGCAGTTGAATATTGGTGGCAAAGGGAATGCAGGTGAAAGAGGTGGAATGTCAGGCGACCTTATTATCCTTATAGAAGAAGAAACACATAAAGAATTACAGCGGGATGGGTTGAATGTAGCCTACGATCTTCATATTTCATTTACAGATGCTGTATTTGGCATACAGGTAGAAGTACCAACTATAGATGGAAGGGCTAAAATAAAAATACCCCCTGGAACACAAAGCGGAAAAGTTTTCAGGTTAAAAGGAAAAGGTTTCCCTGCTGTAAATAGTTATGAAAAAGGTGACCAATTGGTTCATATAAATGTATGGACACCCCAGCATGTTTCTAATGAAGAAAAGTCCATGCTTGAAAAACTTAGTCACTCGCCAAATTTCAAACCTAATCCTGATAAGAATCAGAAAAGCTTTTTTGAAAAGATGAGAGAAATGTTTTCTT
>JBJMLT010000615.1:0-2776 GCA_045805165.1 Flavisolibacter sp. | reverse complement strand
TTTAGTTGTTTCAGCCTCTGCACAAGAGCCGAGTTTATCAATTTCCACTTCTAAAACAACAAGCCTGGTATTTCCGTTCTCCATTAAGCACGTAGACCGCGGGTCAAAAGATGTTTTAGTGCAACAGGTAAAAGAAGCCGACAATATTTTATTAGTTAAAGCTGCGACAAACAGTTTTCCAGAAACGAATTTAAGTGTAATAACCAGTGATGGTAAAATGTATTCATTTATTGTTGTCTATGAACCTAAGCCAGCCGTTTGGGTATATCAAATTCCTAGTAAAGGGAAAGAATCTGTCGCAACTTATGCTGAAAATATATTGAATAATCCGCGATCCCTGCATGGCATAAAAGATAATCATTGGGAAATGCATTCTTTAGTTTCGGGAATCTACATTACCGGAAATGTAATTTTTTATCAGGTAAAGCTAATGAACCAAAGCCCTTTAGATTATGATATCGATTTTATAAAATTTTATATCCGGGATAAAAAGACTGTCAAAAGAACTTCTATTCAGGAGATAGAAATAGTACCACGCTATATAGCGGGTAATTCATCCGTTGTGAAAGGAAATAATACTGTGACTTTAGTCTTTGCCTTGGATAAATTCACTTTAGCTGATGGCAAATACCTGGCAATTGAATTTGGTGAAAAAAATGGTGGAAGAAACCTACTTTTAAAAGTAACCAATAAGAAAATTGTTAAGGCCATCCCACTGTCGGATTTACATTAAAGGAATGTTTGGAAAGATGGCTATTCCAAAAAAATAAAATACTATAACCAAAAAATTAAAGTTATGAACGAGCAAAATTTTGAATACTTAAAGGACAATTTAAAATACATGGGATTTGGGGAACAATTGAATCTATCCTTAGAAAATCAATTGAAACAAAATCCTTCTAATTTTCTGTTGAAATTTTCAACTGAGATAAATAAAAAGCCATTTGAAGCAATGCTGAATTTCAGAAAATCCGATAATACGGATATGTATTTTTTCAATTCTTATCATGCAAGCCTTAAAAGATCCAATGGAGAAACAAAAGAGCAGGTTTTTTACCTAACCAAGGGAAAAGGCGTTACTGCTAAAGAGGCTTATAATCTTTTGGAAGGAAGAGCCGTACATAAGGAATTATCTAATAAGGAGGGGCAAACCTACAAAGCCTGGATCCAATTAGATTTTCATAAAAAAGATAAAAACAATAACCATGAGGTCAACCAATATCATGAGAATTATGGTTATAATCTAAAAGAGGCTTTATCCAAATATGCAATTGCGGAATTGAAACATCCCGAACAGGAACATTCATTATTACAGTCTCTGCAAAAAGGAAATCTTCAATCAGTAACTATTGAGAAGGACGGCAATGTTTCAAAAGCTTTTATTGAGGCTAATCCCCAATTTAAATCAGTTAACCTTTATGATAATCAAATGAAAAGAGTTCAAAAAGAATCGATTGGGCAGTTTCAAACAACAGAAAAATCTGTTTCTAAGGAAATAAAACCAGACCATAAGCAAGAGGTAAAACAGAAAATCGGGAAAGATGTCAAACAAATTGCCAATAAGGAATTAAATACTTCGAACTCAAAAGGACACTCTAAGGGAAAATCGATAGGTATATAAGGTTGTATTTAATTAAAATGGAATTATATGTCAGTTGAAGTAGTGACCAGAGAAGACCTGCAGACATTCCGCTTACAGTTATTAAATGACATAAAGCAATTGTTTAATCCCACAGGAGAACCTAAAATAGAAAAACAGTGGTTAAAAAATAGAGAAGTCATGGATTTATTGAATATTTCTTCTACCACTGTTCAGAGGCTCAGAATTGCTGGTAAACTCCGCTCTAGTAAAGTGGGCGGAGTTCATTATTACAGGTATGAGGATATTGTACAACTGTTAAACAGTAAGACTGATTAAAAGAGGATATGGAACAGGTAAAGGAATTGACATGTTTTTATTCAGCGATCCGAGAAGATAATCGGATTAGTATAAGCCATATCAGCCTATACATGGCCTTATTTCAATTATATAACTTAAATCAATTTAAAAACCCTATTTCTATTACCCGATGCTCTTTAATGGAATTGGCTAAGATTAGTGGTCTTGCGACATATCACAAGTGTATTAAAGACTTGTCAGATTTCGGGTATATTCAATATAGGCCTTCCTATAATCCATCAATAAAGAGTCAGGTATTTTTATTAAAGATTTAAACAAAAATCGAAAACTAATATATAAATTATTGAAGGCCTAGTCGCTGTTATTAATATTCTTATTATTTGGTCTTAGCATTTCTTAAATGAAATTTAATTTTGTCTTAGAAATTGGTATCCTAATGCTTTAAGCGAAAGGGTAGAAAACCTTAATGGATGTACCTTGATCTTAATTAAAATATTTTTTGTATTTAACCAGCAATTCGTATATTTTGTAAATGGTAATTATTCCATCTCTAATCTAAGTTTACAATACAATACCTATATAATTGCCAGACTCTGGAAACATACTGGCAGCCGCACTTTAATGAGACCTCCCTGATGCTGTTTGAATTCTTAGGAGTATCAATTAGAAATTATGTTTGGTGGATTATAACAAGAAAATGAAGGAAGAAAAAATAAATGCACTTTTTTTTGCAACTGTCTATGCATTGTATATAAAAAAAGCAGAGGACAAAGGGACCGACCAATTATAAATTCCTATAAAGACAGCATTTTATTTTCTCTTACAATTGAACAGTATATGTTGGATAATGCTTAAGGAATAAATCATTTAATGTAA
>JBJMLT010000614.1:0-3112 GCA_045805165.1 Flavisolibacter sp. | reverse complement strand
GTACGAATATTGATTACGGATATAATCTTAGAAATTCACCCTTAACGGGGCTTAAATGTAGAAAAAGAAATATTTAAATGCAAGCGTTTGCCCTTACTAATACATAAACATTTTTCAACATGCAGGCGTTTTAAACAGCCAAAAAGGAGAATAGGTTGTGAATCATTGAGTTATTGGCCAACCCTTATTCTTAATAATCAATTCCCGCAAATTAACTTATCCTCTTAATTTGTATTTTTGACCAATAAATAAAAAATGAAAAACTAACAACCAAAGATCCCCTTTTTTCATTTTTCCTTTTAAATTTTTCATTTCTCTACCCTTTAAAGCGTATCAAAGCCAACTCAAAGCCATATCAAAGCCAACTCAAAGCCAACTATAAGCCAACCTCCAGTCAACCATAAGCCTCCCCCTTTGCGCCCTTACCTCCTTATGCCCCTTTGCGTGAAACAAAAAACCCCTCGCTATAACCACTTTTAGGTTTTAACTTTTGACTTTTGACTTATTCAAATAGATATGCCATATGTTGCAGTTAGCATTTTAATGTTATGTCTTCCCATGTCAACCTATCAACTTGTCAACTTGTCAACTTTCCAACTTGTCAACTCTAACTGCCTTGTTAATAATCCTGTTAATAAACTGTATAAAACCTTAATTGCCATTATTTGAGGAAGGGATTGCTTTTTGGATGCATTATTATAAATAAGAAGACTTCATAATATGCAGAATAAAAAGATAAGATCAATTATTGAAAATGGAACTGCCCGTCCCATGCCGCATGATATTAAACCCATGCTGGCCACTCTTGTTAATCAACCTGTAGAAGATGACAAAGACTGGTATTACGAAATGAAATGGGATGGATTCAGAGCATTAAGCTATTTAAATAAAGGAAATGTAAACATCTGTTCACGAAATAATAAATCGTTCAACGAAAAATTCTATCCACTTTATAATGAACTTAAAAAATGGAAAATAAATGCAGTTTTTGATGGCGAGATAGTAGTGCTGGATAAAAATGGATTGCCTGATTTTAGCGGACTACAATTATGGAGAAGTGAAGCCGATGGTCAATTAGTATATTATATTTTTGATATCCTGTGGTATGAAGGGATCGATCTGATGAAACTTCCTATAGAAAACCGAAGCGCTGCATTAGCAGAAATAATTCCGGCATCCAATCATTTTATCCGTAAGAGCGAAACACTTAAAGGACACGGAAAAGAAGCATTTAAATTGGCAGAAAAGCTTCACCTGGAAGGCATTATTGCCAAGAAAGCTGGAAGTATATATGCAGATGGATTGCGAACAAAAGATTGGCTAAAAATAAAAACAGAAAAGCGACAGGAGTTTATTATTGGCGGATACACACGAAATGAAGGCTCCAATAAATTATTCAGCGCCCTGCTTTTAGGAATCATGGAAAAGGGTGAGTTTCGGTTTGTTACTCCGGTAGGTACAGGATTCAACAAGAAAATGCAGGAAGAAATAATCGCAAAAGCAAAACCATACATTACCAAAAAATGTCCCTTCATTGAAGTACCTGAATATAATAAGCCTTCACGGTTCAGGCCAAATCCTCCAAAGGCTGCAGTTACATGGTTGAAGCCAGCATTAGTTGCTGAAATAAGCTTTAGAGAGCTTACCAGTAATGGAGCTGTACGTCATCCATCATTTAAAGGATTAAGAGAAGATAAATCTCCTTCTGAAGTTGTTTGGGAAACTCCTTCATCTTCAGCCAACATTTTAGAGAATACCCTTGTTAAGCAAAAAATTATTAAAGCCGGTACAGACAGAGGGCGTCTTACTTTACTGAATCCTAAAGATGAAATGCAAACCAGGATAATTGACGGACATGAATTACGATTTACCAATTTAAGCAAGGTTTACTGGCCTGAAGAAAAATATACGAAGAGGGACATGATTAATTATTACTACCTCGTTGCTCCTTATATGCTTCCTTATTTAAAGAACAGGCCTCAAACTTTAAATCGTTACCCCCACGGTATTGAAGGTGAAAGCTTTTATCAAAAGGATGTAACCGGAAAAGTTCCGGAATGGTTAAAAACCTTTCCTTATTTCAGTTATAGAGAAAATAAAGAAAAACAATTTCTTGTTTGCACAAACGAAGCAAGCCTCTTATACATTGCCTCACTAGGTTGCATTGAGATCAATCCATGGAATAGTTCTATAAGCAAGCCCGATCATCCAGACTGGTGTATCATAGATCTTGACCCAGACAGAAATACATTCAATCAGGTGATAGAAGCAGCACGGGTAACAAAGAAGGTACTTGATGCTATTGAAGTTCCGGCCTTTTGCAAAACTTCCGGATCTACCGGCCTTCATATTTATATACCACTAGGTGCAAAATATACTTATGAAGAATCAAAAGAATTTGGCAGAAAGATCGTTAAGCTTGTGCATAATGAAATTCCTGATTATACTAGCATAGAAAGAAAAACTTCTGAACGTAATGGTAAAATGTATTTGGACTTTTTACAAAACAGGCCTCAGGCCACTGTAGCTGCACCTTATTCTTTAAGACCAAAAAAGCATGCAACTGTTTCTATGCCGCTTCACTGGGAAGAAGTAAAGAAAGGATTGAAAATAACGGACTTTACTATACGAAATGTACCTGATCGGTTGAAAGAAGAAGGAGATATTTTTAAAGGTGTTCTTGGTAAAGGGATAAATATGACAAAGGCAGTGAAGAAGATGAATAGTTTATTGGATGAGTTAGTGATGTGAAGTTTTGGTATATGATTTGCTTAAGACCGGCGTCATCGTTTTATCCTTTACCTAACGAAAACTCAAGACAGGAACCCCTCAATTATATTGGGGGGTCTTTGTTAGTTTATGGATCAGATGCTGGTAAGGCAATCCCATTTTTTTTGCTTATCCCATTGTTGTTTCAACAATTTTATTCTTGTCCATATGCGGTTAAGCGTATGAATATCCATTTCATCTTTTAGTGCTTCTGCATAAAGATTTTCCAGATCGCTGATCTGAAGCTCTTTCTGTTCATAAGTATGTATTTCAGCTCTATTCATAAAATAGTTTTCATTTAAAAAAAGAGCCGCTTCAATTCCAATGAAGCGGCTTTAAGTTT
>JBJMLT010000613.1:0-4036 GCA_045805165.1 Flavisolibacter sp. | reverse complement strand
TTTTGCTTCGCCTGCCTCATTTGCAAAGGGAGCTGTGCCCTTTTTCCATTTGCTATCATTAAAGCTTTCTGCTGCCCAATCTACCGACGGGGCTTCTTCAGTATATAAGGCATCATAATTAAGTTCATCGGAAGCGGGAAGAATTGATCTATATCTGGTCTTTTGTTTTCCTAAAAACCTAAAGAGCTTTCCATCTACATTTATAATACCAGTTAAAGACTGATCAGCACCTGTCCAATGTTTCGTAGTTGAAGCATTCAATGTATCTGTAAATGACCAAATGCTAAAGTAAGTATCGTGCGTTATTAAAGGATAAGCCGGTGCTTTGGACTGAGAAAATACTATTACAGAGGTACTAAAGACTACCAGTAAAAGAAAAAGTCTTCTCATTGAAAAAATAATGAAATATTAAACAACTTTATTTCTTTAAAGCATAATTAATACCGCCGAGAATATGTTTTAAATAAAGAGGATCTGTATAAGATTCGGAAGTATGACCTAATTCGGTATAAAAAGCTCGTCCTCCATCGTAGGAATGAAACCAAGCCATAGGATGAAAATCTCCATTCTTACCTCCTTCATATGATTTCTCATCTATTGTTAGCAGGATATGAAGATCCGGACTGATATTCTTAAAATTATACCACTCGTCTGTTCTCTTCCAACTCTCGGGTAAATGCCTAGTAGCATCATTATTTGCATCAGTCACATGTAAAGTAGCTTCCTGGATCTTTGGATGGCTTAAAAACCAGGCCCCTACCAGATTCCCATACCAGGGCCATTTATATTCAGCATCCGAGGCCGCATGAATGCCTACATAACCACCGCCTGATTGTATATAATGAATGAGCGCCGCTTTTTCATCTTCATTAAAAAGGTCACCTGTAGTACTTAAAAAAATAAGCGCGTTGTATTTCTTTAATGTTTGTTCATTGAACCATTCAGCATTAGTAGTGGTATCTGTTTCAAATCCATTTTCTTTCCCTAATTTCTGAATAGCGGCAATTCCATCAGGAATCGATGAATGATGAAATCCAGCAGTTTTAGAAAATATTAATACACGGGAATGTGGATTTATGATGAAGGAAGAAAAGAACAGCACAAAAATTAATAAGACCGCTGAAAAGAGATATAATGTAATACCTAAAAGCTTTCTTATCATATGTTTTGCTTTTTTAATTGTGAAACCGCGTGATCAGCAGCTCTCGCTGTTAGCGCCATATAAGTTAAAGAAGGATTCTGGCATGCAGAAGACACCATGCATGCACCATCAGTAACAAAAACATTCTTTGCATCCCAAAGCTGGTTAAATTCATTTAGAACTGAAGTTTTTGGATCACGGCCCATTCTTGCCGTTCCCATTTCATGAATACCGTGGCCAATAGCATGACCCTGATCCCATGTGCGTATATTTTTTATACCCGCAGCTTCCAGCATAGCCTTACCTTCTGACACCATATCCTTTCTCATTTTATGTTCGTTATCTTTTATTTCAGCATCCATGGCCAATACATGCAACCCCCATTTATCCTTTCTATTTTTATCCAGTGATATTTTATTATCATGATAAGGAAGAATTTCACCAAAGCCTGTCATTCCAATTGCCCATTGTCCTGGTTCACCTAAAGCATCTTTAAATTGTCCGCCTATATTCATTTCAGCAATTTCCCTGCTCCACCCTTCTCTACTTGCGGCACCCTGATATCCAAACCCTCTGAGGTAATCTCTTTTATCACCGAAAAGATTAGCGAAACGAACGATGTAAAACCCATTAGCCCTTCTTCCATAATAATACTTATCATCATACCCATCAACAATACCTGCAGCACCACAATTATAATGATGATCCATTATATTATGTCCGAGCTCCCCACTACTGCTTCCCAATCCATCGGGCCAAACATCTGTTGCAGAGTTCATCAATATCCACGCGGAATTTAATGCAGATGCATTTACAAATACAATCTTTGAAGTAAACTCATATGTCTTATTCGTTTCAGCATCTAATACCTCAACTCCTTTTGCTTTTTTGGAATCCTTATCATAAAGTATCCTTGTAACAATCGAATACGGACGTACCGTAAGATTACCAGTTTTAATGGCAGCGGGCAAAGTGGAAGACTGTGTACTAAAATATCCTCCGAATGGACAACCCTCCCAACATCTATTTCGAAACTGGCATTTAGTTCTGTTTGGAATAGCTTCTGTTAGATTAGCTGTGCGGCCAATGATCAAATGTCGTTGGTTCCTGAACTTTTCTTTAATTCTTGAAGCAACATCTTTTTCAACTATGTTAAGATCCATTGGTGCCAGAAACTGTCCATCCGGCAATTGAGGAAGTCCTTCCTTTGAACCGCTAATACCTGCAAATCTTTCCGCATAATCATACCATGGCTGAATATCTTTATATCTAATGGGCCAGTCAATAGCAATACCGTCTCTAAGGTTAGCTTCAAAATCATAATCACTCCACCTGTAGCTTTGGCGACCCCATAAAATAGATCGTCCGCCTAATTGATAGCTCCTCCACCAGGTAAATGGCTTTATCTCTGTATAGGGGCAATCTTCTTCATTGACCCAATAATCCATTACAGATTCTGATAGTGCCCATCCTCTTGCAATAACCGGATGAGAATTTTTCTGTTGTAAAGAGGCAGTACCTCTGTGCGGTAGTTGCCAGGGATCAAGACTTGCTGTTTTATAATCTTTAATATGCTCAAAATTCCTTCCTCTTTCAAGCATCAGCACTTTCAAGCCTTTTTCAGTCAATTCCTTTGCAGCCCAGCCCCCGGATATTCCTGAGCCGATAACGATAGCGTCGTAGTTGTTCATGTGGTCATTAAGTCAATTAGTCAATTAGTCAATTAGTCATTAAGTCAATTAGGCAATTAGGCAATTAGTCATTAAGTCAATTAGTCAATTAGTCATAAAGTCAATAGTGAATAGTCAATTAATAATTGCCTTTACAATGGGCGGATCCAGATGTTACGGAAACTTATAGGTTCACTTTTGTCTCCATGCGCCTGCAATTTTATAGGCGAGGGTCCATGCGCTTTATAAGAAGGCTTGCCTATATACAAAGTAGGTCCCATCAATTCAATGTTATTCTGTACTACGACACCATTGAAAAGTGCTGTTAATCGTGCAGGACTTTTTAAAGAACCATCTGCGTTAAAGCGCGGAGCGGTCCAGATCACATCATAAACATTCCATTCACCAGGAGGACGAATTGGATTTACCAGCGGTGCATATTGTTTGTATACGCTTCCTGCCTGTCCATTCACATATGTAGGATTATTATAAGAATCCATGATCTGCATTTCATAACCAGCATCTCCCTTTCCAATTGATGCAAGAAATAATCCGCTATTTCCCCTTCCTTGTCCTGTGCCAGTAATATTTGTTGGCACTTTCCATTCAAGGTGCAATTGATAATCTGTAAAAGACTGCTTTGTCTGGATATTACCAGATGTTTTATTCACTGTAATAACTCCATCGCTAACAGTCCAGTTGGCTGATTGCGCCGTATCATTTGAAGAAACCCATTGAGAAAGATCTTTGCCATTAAAAAGAACAATAGCGTCGGATGGCGGTTCACCAATTATTTTTCCAGGAGTAACCATCCTTGGAATGGGTGACCATACTTCTGTATCTTCTGGTTTCGCTTTTTCCTGAGCCACCACAGAAATTGTAGTAAAAGAAACTAATAAAAAAGTAAGGGATCGTTTATTCATGATATAGTAATTAATCGTTAATGAAGAAGGGTTTAAGTTAGAAAATATGTTTGGATTAAAAAAATTCGTGAATCGTCAATCGTCAATGATCGTGAATCGGGAGTCGTCAATCGTGAATGATCGGGAATAAATTAAAAGTTAAAAGTTAAAAGATAAAAAATCGTCAATCGTCAATCGTCAATGATCGTGAATCGGGAGACGTCAATCGTCAATGATCGGGAATCGGGAGTCGTCAATGTGGGATGGCTGATTGTTGCATTGGCTGATAAAAAACTATGATTGGTGACATTTGATTGCATTTG
>JBJMLT010000612.1:0-5891 GCA_045805165.1 Flavisolibacter sp. | reverse complement strand
GCAATGGCCAGATTAATACTGCCCCGTGGAGAGGAACCGTAGGAAATTAAAGGCTTTAGTTTATCCAGTTTGTATTGATCGGGATAACGGGTAGCGAATACAATGTCCAGGATATATTGCTCTACTTTCTCATCCATATAAATATCCCGAACCAACTGCCGTGCATTCAATATCTCCTGTACCGATACAACCTGATTAACAGTATCGGGACTTAATCCTATAACATTCTGTCTTATTATCAATTGCTCTTCCTGCCTTGATGGATATCCAACAACCACTTTCATTAAAAATCTGTCAACCTGAGCTTCAGGTAAAGGGTAGGTACCTTCCTGCTCTAATGGATTTTGAGTAGCAAGCACCAGAAATGGTTCTTCTAATTTATAGGTAGTGTCTCCAATTGTTACCTGACGCTCCTGCATTGCTTCGAGCAAAGCACTTTGCACTTTAGCCGGAGCTCTATTGATCTCATCTGCAAGCACAAAATTGGCAAATATGGGCCCCTTTCGCACTACAAATTCATTCTTTTGCTGATTGTAGATCAAAGTGCCTATTACATCAGCAGGCAAAAGATCCGGAGTAAATTGAATGCGGCTAAACCTGGCGTGAATAGCTTGTGAAAGAGATTTAATAGTAAGTGTTTTTGCAAGGCCTGGAACACCCTCGAGAAGAACATGTCCATTGCTCAATAATCCGATCAATAACCGGTCAACCATGTAGCTTTGTCCAATGATCACTTTATTTACTTCTGTACGCAGGGTATCTACAAATCTGCCGTTATAGCTTATACGCTCATTTAATTGTCGGATCTCATCTGCTGTTCTTACCATAGTTTAGATTTCAATTGCGCAGCCAGGTCTATTAATTAAATTAATTTATGGTATAAGCCTGAAATAGTGCGCATAACAAATTAAAGGTGAAAGTAATTAAATCTTTTATTGTTGTAAATACGAAGCTGAATAGGTTCAAGGTTCATGCCAGGGGAAAGTCATAACTTAAAACTCAAAAGCTATTGGGTGAAAAGGTTGACAAGTTAACAAGGGATTATGAAAGGTATTTCGCTACAATAGGCAATCTTCTACCTACTCCAAAGGCCTTAGTGCTTACGCGGATGATGGGGCAGAACTGGTTGCGTTTATACTCGTTACTATTTACCAGTTTTAATATTCTGTCTACCAATGGTTTTTCAAATCCCAGTGATATAATTTCTTTTGGTCCTTTACGCAATTCAATATATTGATAAAGCACTTTGTCCAGTATAGGATAATCAGGAAGGCTATCGCTATCTTTCTGATTGGGCCTAAGCTCTGCGGAAGGAGCTTTTGCCAAAATGTTTTCCGGAATAATTGCTTGCTTTTTATTAATAAACCGCGCAAGCGCATATACCTGCATTTTATACAAGTCACCAAGAACACTAAGTCCACCTGCCATATCTCCATATAAAGTTCCATAACCGGTTGCCAATTCACTTTTATTAGAAGTATTAAGCAGTATGTAACCATACTTATTGGCAACTGCCATCAATAAATTGCCCCTGATCCTGCTTTGGATATTTTCTTCAGCAATATTGAAAGGAAGATTATTAAAAACAGGATCAAGGGATCTCAGAAATGAATCATAGATGTCTTTTATAGGAATCGTATCGAATCTATTACCTAAGGTCTTGCTTAATTCCTCAGCATCTGTTACTGAGTGGCCGGATGAATATTGTGAAGGCATCAGTAATACATGCACATTTTCCTTTCCAAGGGCTTCTACGGCAAGTGCCTGAACAACGGCACTGTCAATGCCTCCGCTCGCACCTAAAGTTGCCTTTTTAAAACCCATCTTGAAAAAATAATCCTTTATTCCAAGTACAAGCGCATCATGTATCTCATGAATATTTTTATCATCAGTCAGGTAGTCAAGAGTATCCTCATCTCTTCCAACTTCAATTCCTGAATAATAATATTTATGAGAAACCGGAGTAAGCTGAACCTTTTTTGAAAGTTCACACAGGTCGAACAACGCATAGTCCTCTTCAAAGTATTTCATTTCCCTGATGAGGCTTCCATTTATATCATAAATAAGGCTACCACCATCAAACACAATTTCCGTTTGAGATCCAACTGTATTGCAATACAGCATCGGAACCTGATATTTAATGGTATGGGCCTCAACAATGCTTCGACGGACAACGTCTGCTGCATAATTATATGGAGAAGCTGAAAGATTCAGCATTACATCTGGCTGCTCCCTAATAAGAGCTTCCATTGGCGTTACCCTATAGAGTGGATTATCACCCAGATTCCATATATCCTCACAAATGGTTACAGCTAGTTTTTTTCCTTTGAAAGCAATGCATTTCCATGAATAAGCAGGTTCAAAATACCGGTTCTCATCAAATACATCATAAGTAGGCAATAATGTTTTATGTATCTCTGCTTTTATTTCCTTTTCATGTAATAAGAATACAGCGTTGAAAAGATCTTTTCCATCTACTTGTGGATTAATGGCAGGACAACCTACCAGAACACCAACGGTATCTGCATGTACTTTGATCTTATCCAGTGAGGCATAACACTGATCTATAAAGTCCTTAAATTCCAGGAAATCCCTTGGAGGATACCCGCAAACGCATAATTCAGAAAACATAATCAGGTCTGCTCCCGCTTCTTTGCCCTTTTTAATGCCTTCAATTATTTTTCGTGTATTATCTTCAAAATTTCCAATGTGATAATTTTGCTGTGCCAGGAAAATTTTCATAATTGACCGTGAATCATTTTAACTTACAAATTTCCGTAATTAATCACTAAGTAAGACTTAAGAATGCGTTTTATCCTTGTTTCTCTTGCAATTGCCATTATTATATCATGTGGACATAAAAACAATAGACCTGATGTTTCCCATATTCAAATGAATGTTAAGATTGACCGATTTGATAAAGACTTCTTCGCGCTGGATACCAACAATATACAAGGATCTGTAAACAGACTTTATCAATTATATCCTTCTTTTCTGCCTCGTTATTTTGAATTTTTCTCTCCAATTAACTTTATTATTCATCAACAGGAAAAATCCGGTGAACGGGCTGTATTGGAATATTACAGAAATATAAAGCCTCTGTTCGAATCTACCCAGGAGAAGTTTAGGGATGTATCATTCATAAAAAAAGGGTTGGATAAAAATCTTAGATACATTGCTTATTATTATCCTTCATTTAAGGCTCCGGCTGTGATTACCACCGTAGAAAGCCTGAATCCCGAGAATGCCCAGGAGATCTACGGCACCCTATACTTTAATGATACATTAGTTATTAGTCTTCAGATGTTTCTTGGAAAAGATTTTACAGCATATGACCCGACACAGTATTTCGATTACTTAAGACGTCGTTTTGAGCCACAGTATATTGTTCCCAATTCAATAAGAAGTATTATTACAAGTTCCATATATCCGGATACCAGTCAATCCGCCAGCCTGATCGAGCAAATGATAGATAAAGGCAAGCAATGGTATTTAATGGAAAACTTTTTACCGGATACTGAGGATAGCCTTATTACAGGATTCACAAAAAAACAATTGGCCTGGTGTACAGAAAACGAAGGCAATATCTGGGGCTTTATTTCTCAGAACGACATCTATACACAGGATGTAGACATTATTCAAAATTATATAGGGGAGGCGCCATTTACACAAGGAATGCCTGAAGTTTCTCCTGGTAATATAGGTCAGTGGATAGGATGGCAGATAGTAAAAAAATTCGCTTCAAAGCATTCTGACTATCCACTTACCAAAGTGGTTTCTACTCCAACCAGAACACTTTTTCAGGAATCGGGATACAAACCGAAATAATATCAATGTGCCAATGTAATAATGTGTAAATGTGCCAATATGACTATGTGCCGATTAAAGAGAGAGCTTTACTTTACTAATTAAAAGCTATAACTCACTATAACTTAGGGAGTTACTATAAACTTTTTTCTTTTCACTTTTGACTTTAACTTCCTAATTGTATTTAAACGGTGTAATCATATCAAATGCAGGTATACTTACTTCAAAAGGCTCTTTGGTGTGTAAATTTTCCATTTTGTAAGTACCATGCATTTTGCCAATTTCCGTGTGAAGATTGCAACCGCTTACATATTGATATTCTTCTCCTGCCGGAATTACAGGTTGCATTCCAACGACTCCCTCTCCTTCTACCTGGCGGTAGCTTCCATCACTATCAAAAATATTCCAGTGACGGCTCTGCAGTTTTACAGGAAACGAATTGTTGTTTTCAATTGTGATGCGATAAGCAAACATAAACTCAGACTGCATAGGGTTTGAATAGTCCTGCTGATAGAATGTTTCCACGCTTACCTTAACACCTTCCGAAATCATACTTACCATACAACTGTTTAATATACCAGAATCAAAGTTATTGCCACAATTTATAAACGATTTTTGTGGTATAAAAGTTTTCAGTTACCCTACTTTTGCGGCACAATAACCTCAATTATGAAGATAGCAGTAGCTAAAGGAGATGGAATAGGCCCCGAAATTATGGACGCAGTTCTTAAAGTATTTAAAGCCAATAAGGTAGAACTCGAGTATGAGGTTGTTGAAATGGGCAAATGGGTTTTTGATAAAGGCTTTTCAAATGGCATGACTCCGGAAGCCCAGCAAACGATTGAAAAACTGGGGGTTTTATTTAAAGGACCCATGGAAACGCCAAAGGGCAAAGGGGTAAAAAGTGTAAACGTTACAGCCAGAAAAACCTGGAATACTTATGCAAATAAACGGGTTTTCCAAACCCTTCATGGAGTGGATACTGTTTTTAGCAAGGGAGGAATTCCTATTGACATAACCATTGTACGCGAAAATATTGAAGATACTTATGGTGGCATTGAGCATATGCTTACTCAGGATGTGGCTTTGAGCAGAAGATTTATTACAAGGCCCGGAAGCATGCAGGTCATCAAATATGCTTTTGAAATGGCCAGGCAGAAAAACGCAAAACGCATTACCTGTGGCCATAAGGCCAATATCATGAAGCTCACGGATGGGCTGTTTTTGGAATGTTTCTATGAAGTAGCCAAACAATACCCTGAATTAAAAAGCGATGATAAAATAGTTGATGACCTGGCTATGAAGCTAGTTGTTCGCCCTGATGAATTTGACGTTATTGTACTTACGAATCTTCAAGGAGATATTATGTCAGATTTATGCGCCGGTCTTGTTGGGGGTTTGGGATTTGCTCCTTCTGCCAATATTGGTGATCATATTGCCATATTTGAAGCTGTCCATGGAACAGCACCGGATATTGCCGGGAAAAATATAGCAAACCCAACCGCCCTTTTATTAAGTGGATTAGCCATGCTTCGCCATTTGGGTTTAATGGAAAATGCAGCGATCATAGAAAATGCGGTACTATATACACTTGAGCAAGGAATTCATACTGGTGATTTTGGAGATAGATCAAAAGCGTCTGTAAATACTACTGAATTTGTAGAAGCTATAATTAGGAATTTTGGTAAAAAGCCTACATTAAATCCAAAGCCCTTATTGCCAAATAAACCTGTTATTTCTACCTTATTCCACCTTGAAAAAAACGCCATGATGGTATCGAAAGATGAACAAACTGAAAAGATCGTGGGCGTAGATATGTTTATAGAAAGCACTGAACAACCTGAGATAATAGCGGACAAATGCGAACTACACGGAGGTACAAAATTCAAGCTCATCAATATTAGTAACAGAGGCACACAGGTATGGCCTACTGGTTCCCGTTATACAAATCTGGTAAATCAATATAATGTACGGTTTGAAAGCCTGAACGAACAGGCATTGAACCAATTGGATATAATAGGCCTATATGCCATGCTTTGTGGCGACTTCAAAATTTGCTCACTTGAACTCCTGAATATGTTTGG
>JBJMLT010000611.1:0-8183 GCA_045805165.1 Flavisolibacter sp. | reverse complement strand
AATAAGATAATCCTACCAGTTGTTTTTAAGTAATTAAAAAAATTCAGCTTATGATAGTAAGATCTTCTCATGGCTCTAAACTTCCAAGGGGCCTTGTAACAACGCCAAAATCGCAATCTTTTGACGGCTCCTTCGGCCGTATGTTCAGAACACTTCCTTCAGCAATTTTTGATGAGGCATCTTTAGAAAAATTGGCCGCTAAAATGGTTGCAGACTTCGAAGCTAAACAAACCGGGGAAGACGAGGTAGACGATGAAGAAAACCAGGGCATTGATGCAGGATACACCTATTTGGGTCAATTTATTGACCATGATCTCACCTTTGATCCTTCTAGCAGCTTGCAAAAAACAAACGATCCTGAAGGATTGCTGGATTACCGAACGCCCCGTTTTGATCTGGATAATCTCTATGGCCGTGGACCGGATGATCAACCTTATTTGTATGACAGTGATGGATTACATTTCCTACTAGGTAAATCGCTTAACGGAAACAAGGACCAAGGATCCAGAGATTTGTTGCGGAATGGTTCTAAACCATCACGCGCGATTATTGGTGATCCCAGAAATGATGAAAATGTCATCGTATCTCAACTCCAGGGCATTTTCCTTCGCTTTCATAATAAAATGGTTGACCTTCTAAAGACCAAAAAAGGTGACCACCTTCATTTTTCTGAAGTTCAGCAAGCAGTTCGCTGGCACTACCAATGGGTGGTTCTTCATGATTTTTTGCCAACCATAGTAGGTGAAGGTCCCATAAAGTCGATCCTTCCAAACCTCGGAACCAACAAATGCATAAACAAAAATGTAAACCTGCAGTTCTATAAATATAAAAAAGAACAATTTATTCCTATTGAATTCTCAGTTGCAGCCTATCGGTTCGGCCATTCCATGGTAAGACCCATTTACCGGCTGAATCAAAACCTTAAGGATCGTTTTATGATTTTTGCTAAAGATCCAATACTCAACTTGCAGGGTTTCAGGGAATTTCCCAGTGAATGGGCTATTGACTGGGATCTGTTCTTTAATCCAGGAAACGCGCCGCAGCTTGGAATAGGTAGGATACAGAAAGCCTATAAGATCGATACTTCTTTAGTTAACCCGCTTGGAGAGCTGCCCCCTTCCATCGCCTCCACTTTCCCATCGCTAGCCCTTCGTAATCTTTTGAGAGGAAGATCAATGGGACTTCCTTCAGGACAAGCAGTCGCCTGCTATATGGAGATTGATCCAATTGATGATGATCATTTGAAAGTGGGTAAAGCCAATAAAACAGACACTCCTACCAATCCAAAGCTTGTTGATATATCAGGAGATTTTAAAAATAATGCGCCTTTGTGGTACTATATACTTGCTGAAGCGCAACAGCAATTTGACGGAAATGACAGTACCCCTATTACCCTTGGGCCAGTGGGTGGAAAAATCGTAGCTGAAGTATTTATTGGACTGATGCTGGCAGACTCTCATTCCTTCCTTGTACAAAATCCTACCTGGAAACCACGGGCTGATTTTATGGCTGATGGAAAATTTAAAATGAAAGATCTAATTCGCGCTGCCATCAAATAAAGCTTTTAAAAATTAACCTGCTATGTTCCACGGAGTCGATACCACAACATTTTCTCTAGACATTTATGGCCGGTTCATTTCCATGACATGGCAGGAGGAAGTCGAAGGCAGGGAGCAGGATGTTGATGTTATAGTTATAGGCAGCGGAATGTTTGGAGGCTACTGTGGATCTCACCTGTATAATCAAAGCAGGCTGATGGCTGATCAAGGGAAAATATTCCGGCCATTAAAAGTTTTAGTCCTGGAAGCCGGTCCTTTTGTTTTCATACAGCACCAGCAAAATCAAAATATATTTATAGGCAATGGTAATGATTCATTTTTGCATTCCACTGATCCGAAATTAAATTCCTCACAAGATTTTGTGTGGGGATGGGATTGGCGATGGAATCCGGAGATCATTGGATATGCCCCAACTGCGTACTGCGTTGGAGGAAAATCTTTGTTCTGGGGTGGGTGGGCTCCGCGAATGACAGAAGCGGACCTGAAAAACTGGCCCAAAGAAGTAGTTGATTATTTGATTCATCAAAACGCTTCTCCTGTAACTTCCATTCCTTATACTGATCCAATTAATGACCTTCCTATCCAGGGAGCTTATTCGGTTTTAGAATACGAAACGGGAGTGCTTCCTTCAGATGATTTTATTTTTGATCCGAAAGAAGGACCCAATGCTTCGGGAGGTTTAAATAAAATTCTTTCTGAAAAGCTTCAGGCCATCTTTTCTTCTTCCTCCTGGAATGACAGTCCTGAGGTGCAGGGACCCAGAGTAGCCGTACAAACACAAAGTTTTATATCAGGATTGTTCGCGCTCGACAAATACAGCAGCCTTCCAGGTCTGATCACAGCCATCAGAAACGATGCAGGCGATAATGCATCTGACAGAAGATTGATCCTCGTGCCGAATACAAAGGTACTTGAGCTTATTCCACGCAATTTTTCGCAGAATAATCAAAGCCTTCCTGGAAATGTGGTAGGGTCCATCCGCGTGCGACTTCAAAATGGAGAAGAAAAAACAATGACGATTCCAGATTCTTGTGCGGTAGTACTGGCAATGAATACGGCAGACTCCACAAGACTTGCTCTTGCTGGTTTTCCAGGAATTAGGAAAAGAAGAGAAGCTAATGGAAATATCGAAGCAAGACCCGATCTGATGGGTGCAAATTTAATGGTCCATTTTCGTTTTGATATAATGTTTCGGATCAAAAGAACAGATGTGGATGCAAGACTGGGACCAAAATTAAGTACTGCTATTAATCATATTCAATTCGATAATCCGGAATTAGGTCGTTATCATTTTCAGTTTTATGCTGCCGATAATGACCAAGGTAACCCCGATGCCTACCTGTACCGATTTATACCCGACTATGACTACCTGAGCTTTATAGCTAATACACCTGACAGAAATGATTTTGTATCTTTTATTATTCGCACCACAGGAGAAATGAAAGGTCTCCTCCTAAATAAAGAGGACATTGCTTCTTATGATAAATATAAAGGTGGCCAGGATTATATCGACCTGACGAAAGGCTTGAATACACCTTCCGACATTGATCCTTTTGGAGACATCCGAAGGCCATGGGTGCAGTATAAGGCCGAACACTATTCAGATCCCATCTGGCAAACTATGTATGATCAGGCGATAAAGCTTTCTCTTGCCCTTGCAGGAAATGATCCTTCCAAAGTAAACTATAAGGTCTTTGATCAGCAATCCATGTCCTATACAAACAATTTTGCCATCGACCCACCTTCAATTCCCTTAATTGGTTTTCGCCAATCGCTTGGCTCTACTTATCATGAAGCGGGCACCTTGTGGATGGGCGATGATCCGGAAACTTCCGTTACAGATGTGAATGGCTGTTTTCATCAAATCCCTAACCTTTACTCTTGCGGTCAGCCTTTATTCCCAACGATCGGATCCGCTAATCCTGTCCTCACCGGATTAGCTTTGACCAAAAAAGTAGCAGATGGTATTTTATCCAGACATATGGGAGATCCATTTTCTTATGATCTCACTGGTTTTTCCGATCTGGCATTGGAAAAAAGTTGGGAAAATCTTTCTTCTTCCATCAATCAAAATGTCTCGGGCCTCGTCTTTTTAAAAGATGCGGGGAACCACAATGTACTTTCATCTTTCTTTGGAAACGATATTGGCTTTGGCTGGTTTACTGAGAAAACATTTAAGAATTTTGAACTTTACGTCCAGTGGCGAGTGCAAAGATCCACGGTTGGGGAAGTTGCTAACTCAGGGATCCTGCTTCGTATGCCATCTCCAACCACTTATCAGGCAGGAAACTCCAATTTGTTTTATGAACAGTTGATTGAAATTCAAATTGATGACAGTGGAAAAGACTTTTTGCCCGGTCATCCTTCTTTCTATGGTGCAGCACACAAAAAAACCGGTGCCATTTATTCTTTAGCTCCAGCCACGCGGTGGGAGCAAAAAATTGCAGCTCATCCCAACAATCTGTTCCCACCCACTAGCTCTCATATTATTACTCCCGACGATCAGTATTGGAATACCTATCATATAACGGCAGCGGACAGCCGAATAATTATTGAATTGAACCGTAAATTGATCAGCCAGACCAATAACCTTCCGCCAAATCTGGTAAAACCTGGTTTCATAGGGTTACAAGTTCATACTGGCAACGTACAGTTTAAAAACATTTTTATTAAAGAGCTTTGAATATTCAGCCCCAGAACAACAATTTTTTTAGACCAATTATGGTAAAAAACATTGTTCATAATAAGATAAGAAATTATAATCCTTCTTAAGTATTCAAAAAACTCTATAAATTGTTCACTTATTAATAGAGTATCCGTAAACTTGAAAACCGTGTTGTGCTCCTAAACTACGCTTAGGAAAAGTGGTCGAGCATGTCCTAATTTTTTTTATTTGGAAAAAGCTATAATAATGAAGAATAAATTTTCTATACTTAAATAAAAGCTACCATGAATTCAGAAGAGGTAATCGAACTTAAAGTTAAAAATCAAACATATTATTGTATTAATGCTGGATAATTGTTCCTTCGACCATCTTCTTGAATTTTCAAGCGTTGAAGGATTTGGTTCAAAAACAGGAGATCCTGAAAAAATTAAAGGCATTGACGATATCAAAAACATAAGGTAGATTGCCTGATCCGATACGAAATATCTTTCATCCTCTTCAAATCTAAAATTTCCAAAACGGTATAATCATTTATGGCGCTGTTGGTTTTTCAATGATCTGACTTTTCTTTCCTAATTCTTTAACTGACTTTTTATTTCTGCTTAAGGCTATTCTTTCATAGTGGATGAATTGTATTGCGGCATTAATTCTCATTTACCCCAATTATTTTTGAAAGCCTCAATTTCATAAACCTTTCTTTCGTTTTTGTCTTCAAATTTTGCAATTGGATGTAATGCGACCAACCTAACTGAAAGGTGTTCCCCAATTTGAAAACGAGTAGTTGCGATCGGTTGTAAATTTTATAGAATTATATAAGTTCTAGTCTGGTTTTTTGCTCTTTATCACTGTTAATATATTTATTTATAACGGATTGATTTTTATCCCCATACTTTTTTCTAAGGATGCTCATATCCTCACTTACTTTTTTATCCAGGATTTTGGCATAGACCTGAGTAATTTTTATGCTTTTATGACCAAGCATCTTGCTCACTGTCTCTATGGGAACGCCATTGTTCAAAGTAACTGTAGTCGCGAAGGTGTGCCGGGCCATATGAAAAGTCAGGTATTTATTGATGTTACATATATCAGCCACCTCCTTCAAGTAAGCATTCAATTTAGTATTCGATGGAATAGGAAGCAGGCAATCTTTATTGATACATTGAGGATGGTCTTTATACACTTCCAATATGTCCTGCACTACTGGAAGTATTGGAATACGGGTGGGTGTATCCGTTTTTTTGCGTCGGGTATAAATCCACCGTTCTCCGTCCATGCCAATTACAATTTCTGATCTTTTCAATCTTTTTGCATCGATATAAGCAAGGCCGGTAAAACAACTGAAAATAAATATATCGCGAACTTGTCTGATCCTGATATTTTGAATGTCTTTTGAAATCAGCGTTTGTAATTCTTCCTCTGTAAGTATTTCCCGAATAACTTCCTTTTTGGTCATTTTAAAACCAATGAAAGCATCTTTTATCAACCATCCGTTCTTTAAACATAGATTAATAATCTTTCGCACGTTGCTAATGTATTTTATAGTGGTGTTATGATTGCAGTTCTGAACGCTTTTGAGCCAAAATTCAAAGTCAGTAATAAAACTGTAGTTAATTGCTGCAATCTCTAAATCTTGTCGTTTGAATTTCCATTGAAGAAAGGATATTGTATGATCTAAGGTTGTCCGGTATTTGGTATAAGTAGCCCTTGAATTATCTTTTCCAATAAGAGACTTTAATTGGTCATTGTGTTGCTTAAAAATCGAGACCAGGGTATGTGTGTGTTGTTCGATACCATACCATCTTAGCCGTAGGGTTTCAGTAGTGAAATTCTGACCATCCTGGGCAATAGCTTTCTGATAGTAATAAACCTTTTGTTTGACGCTGTCCAGGTACTGATTAACCGACTGGGCGTCTTCGGAATTACCTTTTACTTTACCTGACGAAGTAGACCATTTTGATGGTTCAACATAGCGCTGAGTACTTATCTCAAAACGCTTTCCATTGATCGTTACACGCATGTAAATAGATAGCAGTTTGTCACTTTCATTTTTCGTTTTTTTCCCAAAAAACAGAATGCTCAATCTTGATTTCATGATTCACCGGTTTGAAGTTTAAAACTACTTTTAAAGACCTCTCGCAGAGCGGATGTTCAAATTCTGAAATCCTTACCTGGAAAGGGTTTTGGCAGAATTCGGTGATTCTGGCATTTAGTTTTCTAGAATCACCGAATGCGTACCTTTAGATTTGAGTATTTTGGTGCTATTTGGAGTAGGTAAGAAAACAAAAAAACCCGTAAAATCTACATTTACAGGCTTTTGAATGATTTTGAGTATAATTTCTGCGGACCGGACGGGACTCGAACCCGCGACCTCCGCCGTGACAGGGCGGCATTCTAACCAACTGAACTACCGATCCTTAGTTGGGGGTGCAAAAATAAGTGAGATTAACTTTCGAGCCAAAAAAATGAAAAGGTTTGAATATTATCATTTGAAATAGCCAGCCATAGTTCCCTAAACCATATCTTCTCCCATACTTACATTTGATCCAAAACAATCCACTTGAAACCTCTTTCCATCGCTTTCTTAGTCTATGGCGAACATGGTTCCTCCAGAAATGCCCTCACAGAAGAAAAGTATAAAGACCTTGCTAATGCTTTTATATCATCAGGCTTTTCCGTTCAATCCGTTCTGTATAACGATGAGGAAAAGGAACAACTCTATTCTACATTATCTGCTTTTGATGCCATTTTAGTGTGGGTGAATCCAATTGAGCAGGGTAAGGACAGAACACATCTGAACAATCTTTTATCTCGATTATCCCATCAGGGATGCCTGGTCTCCGCACATCCTAATGCCATTTTAAAAATGGGGACCAAAGAAGTGCTTTTTCGCACGAAACAAATGGATTGGGGTGGAAACATACAACTCTATACCAGCTACAATGAATTTGAAAAGAATTTCCCTAAATCACTAGAACAAAGAAAAGTAAAAGTGCTCAAGCAATACAGAGGTAATGGTGGTAATGGAGTTTTTAAGATCTCTCATAATACTACAAATAATGAAGTAACCATTACACCAGCTCAAAGAGGGGCGGGGCCCACCTCGTTTTCCTGGAATGATTTCTTCAACTTCTTCAAATCGTATTTTGAAAATAACGGAATGTTGATCGAACAGGAATGGAACGCCAATCACCAGAACGGTATGGTGCGTTGTTATTTGTGCGGAAATAAAGTGGCTGGATTCGGCTACCAGGAGATTAATGCACTCTACGAAATAAATACTCCTGAAGGTACCCGAATGCTACCTCCCGGCAGTCGATATTATTTTTCTGAAAACTGCGGACTCTTTGCCGATCTAAAACAGATTATGGAAACATTCTGGGTTCCTAAATTGCAGGATATTCAATCGATACCAACCGATCTCTTGCCCATTATTTGGGATGCTGATTTTTTTATCAATCAGGTTAATAATCCTCCTGCTATTGGTAAATATTCTCTTTGCGAGATCAACGTAAGCAGTGTATCTCCCTTTCCACCCTCCGCCATCCCATTTATTGTAAAAGAAACTTCAAGACGATTAGCTGATTCGAAAGATTAGCTCTTCACTCTTGTTTGATTTTTAAAACAATTGAAAGCCGAAAGCCAACTTCCAACTCTCAACCGACCCAACCTCAAACCTCCAACTTCAAACTTCAAACCGCTTTACGCCGCCGGCTCAAATCCCCCAAATTCATCTTTCAATATATTCCCTATCGTCCTCACCTCCCCAATCCTCTTCACCTTATCATCTCCCTCATTTCCTAATTCCAAATTCCCAATTCCTAATTCCAAATCTCTCATCCTAACGTATTCTCTCATCGTCTCCATCACTCCATCATGAGTAATCTCTTTTATCTCTTTCCTCCTCTTTTGTCTCTTAGCCTCGAATAGAATTATCATGTCTTCTAAAGACATATTCTCTT
>JBJMLT010000610.1:0-6954 GCA_045805165.1 Flavisolibacter sp. | reverse complement strand
CAATCCGCTAATGGGTATACTTTTAAATCCACCAGTTGCCATATCACGGAATGCAATATTCATGTTTAGCAGATCAGATAAATTCTTCCGTTGCAATTCATTATTCCTTAATTGGATCTTGTATTCATCCTGACCCTCTTTGATCTTCGAAACTTCCCTTCCAAACAATGCTGTACGGATCGCGGAACCAATTTGCGCAGAAGAAACTCCTTCAGATAAAGCCCTTTCCCTATCTACAGTAAAACTTATTTCCGGATTAGTAAGGTCCACATCCATTTTTAATTCTTCTACGCCGGGAACTCTGATAGAATCCAGGTAATTCTTTAATGCTACTGATGTTTTAATAAGATCATCGAAATTATCGCTGGCCACTTCAATATTTACAGGAGGATCTGTCGGTGGTCCATTCTGTTGCTTACTGACTGTGATCTCGGCGCCGGGAATGCCTTTTACTTCATTTCTTATAGAATCTAAATACTTAGAAGTTGAAACTCCGTTCCGTTTTGCAAATTCAACAAACGAAACCTGTATCCTACCTAATTCTGATCTTGTACTTCTATCTCCGCTCATTGGATCGGCCGCGCCGACAGCTACATTAGTAATAACACTTTCCACCACAGGGTTCTTTTTGCCACTATCCATGCCTAATACCTTATAAACTTTACTTTCTATCGATCTGGTAACAGAATCTGTATAATCCACATCAGTACCAACCGGCATTTTTAAATATACATAAAGCTGATTGGGATCTCCACTCGGGAAGAATACAATGGCTACCCTATGTGTGGCAACAGAAATCATTATCGCAAGAACTGAAACTACAAGTAAGCCGAAAGTGGAAATCAATAACCATACAGGCCTCCAGCCTTTCAATGCCCAACGCAATGCTCTTTCATATCGTTGCATTATTGCTGGGAGGAATCTGTTCTGAAAGCTTTTTATAGTATCATCAATAAAATATTTATTAAGAATGGTTAAGATGATAATGAATATGATAAGGTTCCCAAAGAAAGTAGCTCCTGCGAGGTCAAGCAAAATGCCACCAGCTAATGCAACCCAAAGTGCCGGCTTTCTGAATATAGCAGATTTAGGTTCTTTTTCCCTGGCAGGGTGATTCATGAAATCTACTGCAAATACAGGATTTATAATAAAAGCAACGACCAATGAGGCCGATAAAGTAAATATGAGCATCGTTGGCAGGTAGATCATGAACTTACCAATAATACCAGGCCAGAATAATAATGGGAAGAAAGGAGCCAGAGTAGTTATAGTACCTACGAATACAGGAACAAATACTTCACCTGCAGCCATCATGGCAGCGCGTGTTGAAGTGAGTTTTCCACGGCCTTCTATGAAAATACGATGCGTATTTTCAATTACAACAATGGCATCATCAACTATAATTCCCAATCCGAAAAGGAGCGCAAAAAGAACAATGAAGTTCAATGTAACATGTGAGCCAACAATAATATCCGCCGCGGGTAAGCATACAAATGCCACGAACATACTCAATGGAACAGAAAGCGCCACAAAGAATGCATTGGTCACTCCCATGAAAAACATCAGGATGATCAATACTAAAATAAATCCTATAACTATAGAATTCACAAGGTCTTTAAAAGAAGTTCTTGTGGGAATGCTTTGATCACCTGTTACAACTACAGTCAAATCCGGCGGATAATATGATTTCTTCATATCATCAATCACCTGCTTTACCGCGTCAGAAGTTTCTATAAGATTTTCTCCGGGCCGTTTGATTATATTAAGTGTAATGACCTTCTTTCCATTCAAACGCGCATAGCTTTCAGTTTCCTTAACTGTATCTTTTATTTCAGCTATATCCTTTAAATAAATAGCATTACCATGAAAATTTCGTATAATAATCTTCTGAATATCATAAGATGTTTTCAACTGGCCTTTTAGCTGAAGCGTGCGATTCATATTTCCAACCTGAAGCTGACCACCTGAGACGTCCATGTTTTCGCGTGCTACAGCATTGGAAATATCGTCAAATGATACATCGGCCGCCTGCATACGGAAATTGTCAACATTGATCTGGAATTCTCTTTCAGGGGCTCCAACCAAATCGACCCTATTGATCTGAGTAAGGGCTTCCAGCTTGTCTTTCGTATCGTCTGCCATTTTTTTCAAACGCATCAGATCATAATCACCACTTATATTCACGTACATAATAGGCTGATCTGAAAAGCTTACTTCTAAAACTGTGGGCTGTTGTGTAAGATCTGTTGGCAGATCCTGCTTAGCCTTATCGACTGCATCCTTTACTTTTTGCAGGGCCACATCTGTTTTAACGTCTGTACTAAATTCTACCATTATGGCAGAATAATCCTGAACAGAAGTGCTAGTCACTTTATTTATTTTGGCACCTGTTATTGCTTTAATCTGCTTCTCTATTGGTTGCGATACCAGGTTTTCAATATCTCTTGGTGAGTTACCTACATAAATGGTTTGCACATAAATAGTCGGGATAACAATATCCGGGAATTGCTCTTTTGGAAGAGTGGCAAACTGATATACTCCTATCAAAGTAAGAAATACTATAAGGAGGTATATGGATGTTTTATTTTTAACGCTCCAGGATGTAGGAGCAAATTGCTTAAACTTACCTGTAAATTTTTCTAATGCGCTCATACTTTAGTTTTGGAATGAAAAATTCCGAACCTTATTTTGTTTGTGTAGTAATGGCCTGTCCATCATATAACCCCTGGAAGCCTTCAGTTACCAACTGATCGCCAGGATTCAAACCGCTTTTTACTTCCAATTTATCGCCATACAATTCACCAACGGTAATCGTTCGCTTGCGAGCTATCATTTTGCCATTTTCAGTTGCAGCAAGCATCACATATTTTCCTGTCTCATCATTTTGCAACGTGTTTACCGGAATGGTGATAGCATTTGGATTGCCATAATCTTTTATACGAACCTTAGCCACCTGATTAGGTTTCAAATTTCCTGATGAAGGAATCCTGGCCTCTATATTGAACGACCTAGTATTCGGATCAATCAACTTTCCTGCAACGTTAACCGTTGCAGTAATTGTACGGTTACTTTGATCAGGAAGAACAACTTCAATAACACTTCCAACATTAACACGCCCAAGATAATTTTCAGGCACCTGGACGACAACTTTCAGATCATTTGTATTTACGATCCTTATCTGAGGACCGGCAGCACTTGTACCAATAAACATTTCGCCCACCCTAACATTAACCTGGTCCGCTACTCCGGAAACAGGAGCTGTGACGGTCATTAATGATGCCTGCTTTTCTATAATTCCAATCTGCTTCTGAAGATTATCAACAGCACTTTTAGCTGTAAGCAATTGCTGATAGGTGCCAATACCCTGATCCCACAAATTCTTAGTGCGGCGATAGGTATCTTCAGCAGTTGCCAATTGTACACGGAGTGGTTCGATCTGTTGCCTGATCATCTGATCATCCAATTTCGCCAATACCTGTCCTTTATTAACATACTGCCCTTCTCTAATATATAAAGCCTTTACAATGCCTCCCTGACCGTTTGGAGGAGCAACATAGGAAATGTTGGTGGCATCAATTTTACCTTCAAGATCTATATAATGGGTAAAGGCTCCCGTCTGCACAGGAGTAATAGCAACCAATTTTGAATTTTCTTTTGCTGCAGTAGTATCGCTTTTCGCAATTTCTGCTTCAAGAAAGGCAATACGAGTACTTAAATCCTTTTGCTGTGATTTCAATTTTTCCAGTGTTGCTTTTTTGTCATTCAATTCCCCAGCCTTATCCTTTTTAGCATTTCCACATGAAGAAATCACGAAGGCCAATATCATCCATCCGAATAAATGTCTTTTCATTTGATCATTTTTGTAAGTGAGCATTTTGGTTTTGTTATGGAAGTTTTCCTAATGAATGCAGATAGCCAACCTTAGCTATTGTTGCATTATATAAGGCATTGAAATAATTAGACTGAGCTATCTGATAATCATTATCAGCGGTCAATACTTCAAAGCTGCTTCCTAATCCCTGTTCAAATTTTAATTTAGTTGCGTTATATACTTTCTGAGCAAGGTCCAGGTTTCTAACCTGCATATCAAGATTTGCCAAAGCATTCTTAAGGCTTTCTTTTGTTACTACCTGTTCGAAATCGATGCCTTGTTTTGCTACATCCAAAGAATTCTGAACTTTCTTAAGTGACAATTGAGATTGCAGGATCTTATATTTACGTTGAAACCCATTGAATAGGGGCAGATTAACACTTAATCCTACATAAGAACTTTTAAACCCCAAAGTATTCGGATCGGTAAAGAATTTTTGCCCCATGGCATTTACTGTATAATTGGCGGCTGCTGCAACTGTAGGTAAAATGCTAAGCTTATTTCTTTTTACATCTAATTGCTGAAGCCTTTCCAATATTGTAAGGGTTCTTATTTCAGGGCGGTCATCATACCTGAATCCTTCTTCCAGTATATCTGCTTTAATGCTTTCAACTGAAAGATCATCTTTCAGTACAACAGTATCTTTTTGAGAGACCCCCATGGCAAACTTCATGGCAGCATATGAAAGAGTAATTGCATTGGTAACAACGCTTTGGGTAGTTTTAAGGTTATTTAACTGCACCTGAACTTTATCAAGGTCCAAACGTTCTGCAAAGCCATTGTTGAACATTATAGAATCATCATGATATAATTTTTCCAATCTTGTAACACTCTCATTCAAAAAATGCAATTGCTTTTGTGCAATAAGAATGGCATAATACCTATTATAAGCTGAATCTTTTATTTTATCCTTTGCCTGCTCAATCAATGCCTTATTATAATCAAGAGATGTTTGCCTTGCCTGAATACCTACAAATACATCCGGCTGAAATAATAATTGAGAAAGTGTAGCTCCAAAGTTCAGATTCCAGGGTTGCTGAAAACTAAAGGGAACAAAAGTTGGCGCAGGCGCTTTAGCTGTTGAAGGGAGAAGTCCTTCCCTTATTAATACATCATATATTCCCTGGTCTGATTGCGGAAAAAGCAAAACCGGAAGTTTCAGATAATACTGAGCACCGGCAGAACCTGTTAATTGCGGCAATGCCTGTCCTATTATTTCTTTATTCTTCGCTTCCTGGATCTGGTAATCCAATTGCGCATTTTTTAATTCTACTACATTCTTAAAAGCAAGATCCACTGCTTCCTTTACAGTAAGTTCATATTTTGCCTGTGCACCTGCAACTGATATTGCCAATAAAAGTATTCCTGATAATAAATTTCTTTTTCTCATCTCATCTGATTTTTAATACGCTGGTTTTTGTACTTCTGAATAAGCTTTTGTCCTTTAGGAGTTGCCAAACCATAAAGAAAATGTTCTAATAACTGTTGTTCAATGTGTACAAGACTGGATTTATTGGAAGGAAAGACATCCGGGTCCAGCGAAAGCATTACTGTATGAATTCTAAACCTGGTAAGAATATCGATATCAATATCATCACGGTAGATCTGGTCATTTATTCCGGATGCAAGATTTTCCTTTATAAGCCTGTATAGAAAATTGTTTTTAAAATCCAGAAATTTTTTGAAAGCTTTTGGATGATATTTCTGCATGTCGAAAAGAACAGATGGGTTCATATTTGAAAGCAGCTCTTCCACCATATCGAAGGACATAAAGACTTCGTGAATAGCGTTTTCTCCCCTCTGGCTGCAACTGATACATTCCGCTTTATTGGTTTCCATCATTCTGTCGAAGACTGCATTCACCAATTCATCCTTATCAGCATAATATTGATACACCGTTTTTTTCGACATTCCCAGTTGTGCAGCCATATCATCCATTGAAACCGACCGTATGCCGTAACGGTTAAATAATTCATGCGCTTTTTCCAGTATGCGTTCTTTTACTTCCATAAAGGGCGACAAAACTATGGAAACTTTTAATGTAACCAAAGTTTCCAATAAGATATTTTTATTATCTTTTTCTACATATTGATAATTAGGAAGTTGTAGTATAAATATTTTCTATTATTTATATTTTAAGCAGGCAATGTAATTAAGCAGTTTCCAAATAGCATCTTTATGCTATTGAACAGAGAGTTTATTACTAATAGGTTTGTGGAAATTAATCACATAACTTATGAGAAAACTGTTAGCATTCTGTATTATTTTAATCAGTATCAATCAATTATCCGCTCAGGAAGGTGAAAAGGTCTTTAAGCCTTTCCGCGTTGATGCAGCATTAGGATCTGCAAATTCATTAAGTGCAGGAACATCTATAGGATTTTGTCTTTCATTAGAACCCCGTTATGCAATTAATGACCTTTTACATGTAGGTTTAAGATTTGAAGGTGCAGCCATAGTAAAAGGGTTTTATGACATTTCTTCCAGCTCACAAAATATTAGTAGTAGTGCTTCAGGAATAAGTTCCTACCTCGCAACTGGAGATTATTATTTTACCACCAACCGTTTTCGTCCTTATGCGGGTGCGGGTCTTGGCATATATGATATAGCTTCCGCAGCCATAGATATAAAAGATGTAAATCAAAACGCAGATTATAGTCTGGCTGTAGCTTCTCTCAGTAAATTTGGCGGAATGCTAAGGACCGGAGTTGAATTTGGTCATGGACGATTGGAAATAGCTTATAACATGATCCCAAAAACAACTATCCAATCAGATCAAAATACCACCGTAGTTATTAAGCAAAGCTATTTAAGCTTTAAATTAGGCATTGCCATAGGTGGCGGACGATATAAAAAATAATTTTTCTGAATAAGCAGTGAAAAGGGGGACTTTTATAGTTCCCCTTTTATTTTTTCACAATATTGAGTACTCATAGACACCCCTTTACCTTTGCTAAATGAATGAGCTGCCAACCCAATCACAATCAGGATTTAGATTCAGTAAACTATTTGAATATTTTTTGCAAGGCCTTCTTGTAATTGCTCCCATAGCCATTACGGTTTACGCCGTTTACTGGGTGGTT
>JBJMLT010000609.1:0-4901 GCA_045805165.1 Flavisolibacter sp. | reverse complement strand
CGGCGCTATCAATTCTTTCTGCTCCGCATACCCAGTTATGTTCTTCAATAGGATATTCTGAATTAACATCTTCGGTTCTGAATAAATAAAAATCAGCTTTGGGGGCTGTTCCTATAAATTGTCCTGGAATATCAGATGCAATTATCGAAAAGCATTCCATGCCATGCGCATTGTCTTCCACAACGCTGTTATCATGATCTACAAAATCATAAACACCTAATACCTGCCCGTTAGCAATTGTACTGTCAAATGCATGTAATGAAGTATAGTTTTGATATCCGGCATCAAGCATACCGATTATCATTGACTGTCCTCTTAATCCTATATCATGTAAAAATTCTCCGTTATGTATGTGAACCTGGTCAAATGACTGGCCATAATTAAAATAACTATCAGCCCCTTCTATTTTATCTTCAGAACTATTGGAGTGAATAGATCCTAATTTATCGGCAGAAGAAAATGATACCATTCTTGCAGCAATAGAATCCGAGCTTAATACAAATGGAAAGCTTTTGATCTTTGCTAATGCAGATGCATCTGTTGTTTTAATAGTTACTGAATTCAGCCATCTTGAAATATTAAGTACGGTTACTGCTCCGGAATTTCTAATGCTGTCAATATAGTTAGGAGTTACAGGAAGATCTGTGCTATCAAATGGAATGGAATAACGAATTCTTCTGTCAATCGCCCTTTGTGAAAGATATGCTCCAGGATTGCTTAAAGAAAATGGATTGCTTGCTTTATTTCTAAACTTTATAATGTACCGGGTATATTGACCAAAAGACAGGTTCGCTACCAGCAATAAAGCTATCCAGATTCCTGCTTTTCTGTTCATATTAATTATGATTCAGCATCGTACGTTTAACTCCAAAGCCAACTTTACTGGCAAATGTGCCCGGACCCCTTGCAGGCTGATATTCCCACATAACTAATTCCTGTGATACAAGCCCAATTCCTTTTGCATAATATTCCTGCTGAAAATTTAATGAAGCATATCCATTTACATCAGTAATAGGGACATTGGTAGATTCATTAATTCCATTTACCTCCAATACATTATTAATGGTTTGCCCATTTAATATAATAGTAGTATCTATATTAGGATATGTATAAGTCCAGCTATTAATATCATCATCATTGCTAAACTTATAAGTTGGATCATAAGGATCATCCGGCAAAAAACTATTACCCTGCCAGGTATAATTTTGTGTAAATGGTAATGCCAGCTTAATCATTCTCATATTATTTTCAATAACCTCTGCTGAAGTGGAAAGTGGTATTATAATATACGTTCCTGATGATGCCCAGGGTTGGGTTTCGTCGGTATCTCTTAAAAAGGTATAGATCCTATAGCCTGGCCGTCCTAAGCCATCCGTTATTTGTGAATCAACTACCTGCTTTTCTTCATAGGAATGTATTTCCGTATTCACTCCGAAATTGGTAAAAACAGTAGAATCTGTCCTGTAAATAATGTACTTACCTGATTGTAATGGCAGATAATCGGACAGGGGTGAAGTGGGATACTGCATTGTTTTTTTGCAGGATGACAATAATAGGATCAAAACAACTAAAAAAAGAATGGGTTGGTTTGCTCTCATAAGTAAATGGATCTTTTGTTGTTGCAACTGAGCAACTTAGAGGATAAAGCTAATAAAAATTGTTTGAAGTTTGAAGTAAGCCATTGAATCTTAAATTATTGATTATAAGCCTTTAATGGCTATTAATGATTCACTTGCCAGATCTTTGAATGATGCCGCCTCCAATTACATCATTGCCGTCATAAAATACAGCGCTTTGGCCCGGGGCTATTCCTTTAGCCCTTTCATAAAAGCGAACAGTAGCTTCATTGCCATTGGCATTAATTTCTGAAAGACTACCCTTATCCTTATAACGGATCTTTGTAATAGCTTCTATTGATGAATTTAAACCATCATATTTGATCCAGTTTATTTTTGCAACATGCATTGTTTCTTTTTCCAGATCTTCTTCATCTCCTAACACAACAGTATTTGTGTCCGGATCAATAAATGTAACAAATGCAGGTTTGCCCAGGGCGATATCTAACCCTTTCCGTTGTCCGATCGTATAAAAAGGATATCCTTTATGTTGACCCAGCACATTACCATTTTTATCTGTAAATAAGCCCCCGGATACTTTTTCTTCCAGTCCGTTAACCTTTCTTTTTAAAAAGCCTCTATAATCATTATCCGGAACAAAACAGATCTCATAGCTCTCGCTTTTTTTTGCCAGTTCGGGATAGCCGAAGTCGTAAGCCATTTGCCGTATTTCTGTTTTGCGATAAGTGCCTAAGGGTAAAATAGTTCTGCTAAGAAGGTCCTGTTGCAATCCCCAGAGTACATAGCTTTGATCTTTGGTTTCATCAAGCCCTTTTGAAATAACATATCGGCCATTATCATGAAGATGTACAGATGCATAATGGCCGGTAGCTATATAATCACAACCTAATGCATCTGCCCTTTTTAGAAGAGCGCGCCATTTAATATGCGTATTACATAATACACAGGGATTTGGGGTGCGTCCCGCGAGGTATTCATCTACAAAGTTATCTACTACAAACCCTCCGAACTCTTCCCTGATATCTAAAATATAATGAGGAAAACCATGTTGAACGGCTGCCATGCGCGCATCGTTGAAACTATCCAGATTGCAGCAGCCTGTTTCTTTTTTCGAGCCTCCGCTAGCTGCATAATCCCATGTCTTCATAGTAATGCCCACTACTTCATAACCTTCATTATGAAGCATGAGTGACGCAACGGTACTGTCTATGCCGCCGCTCATTGCTACCAGAACCTTACCTTTTCTGCTCATATTAAAAGGATGCAAAGATAAGTTACCTGTTCGAGAGGATTTAATAGCGAGCGTTAACGAGATGATATTTTATAATATGAAAGCTAATACCTCCAGTTGTTTCTGATAAGGTATTCCAAAGGCATTAAATGGATAGTGGTGTAGCCATCTTTGGTCTCTTGCTGACAACGATAGCCTGATTCCTTTACTTTTTCAATGAAAGAAACTTTGCGGGTAATATTAGATCGGTTTTTATTTAAATTTTTACCCTCTGAAGATGAGTTTGACTTATTCATAAGGATTGGATTTGATTCAAAATACAAAAAAAATATATTCATTACCAGTCCGAGGCTAGTGATTTATGGTTTTACTGCCCTTTTCTTATATCAAATTAATAGAAACTACTTATAAATATGGCCGTTTTCTATATCCGTAAGATATTGAAACCAACTATTTTAAACATATTGATGGGTATGGATTTGAACAATATGGGGATGCTTATGGCAAATTCTATAAAAAATTAAGCTCATGAATTACGGTACACAGTTTGAACTTATAATAGAAAAACAGGCTATGTGGTTTACAGGTATTGCAAATTGGTGTGGGGGCCTGGCCCATTATTCTATATTTCAGCAAAGTGAAAATTCCTTTCATGCCATATTAAAAAAATATGATGGCAGGGAAGATAAAATGCCTCCAGGCGATTTTATTTTAACAAGGGGAAATAAACATTGGGAAGGAACTATAAAGGATCATTCGATATTAGATCAATTGGGGGCCGTTATTGATACCCGACTTCGGGGAAGATTATTTAATCAGATCCAGGAAAATACAGGCAATTATAGAAATACGAATAATTTTCATTAGTTGTTATTTGATTACGGACATACAAATAATAAAAGATACTTATGATATAAATAAATTATTAGCGACTAATCATTATTATAAGTAAATATTTTATTTTTTTCATCTAAATCGGTTCTGCCAGTTAAAAATAATAGCGGTATCACACATCTTATCGCATTCTATTCTTTTATTAACATTACAAATTCTTAATGTTTACAATGAATTATTTATTCAATTAATTTATTTCTTTGCGGCCCTAAAACAAAAAGAATAAGTTTATGAGAAATTCGTACCTGTTGATTATTATGCTTGGCATATGTGGTATGTTAAATGCCCAGCTAACAACAACAACGATATCAGGAACGGTTAAAGATGCTAATAAGCAACCAATTGAAGGCACTACTATAGCTGTCATTCAAACAACTTCCGGGACAACTTACAAGACAATATCCGGGAAATTGGGAGTATTTAATTTACCTAACTTAAAGGTAGGCGGATTTTACAAGGTTACATTTACTAATGTAGGCTTTGCTAATCTCGAATTTGATAGTATCAATTTAACTCTTGGTACTCCTTTAACAATAAATGCTGTATTGCAGGTAAACTCTGGTACTTTGAATGAAATTGTTGTCAGTACCAATGGAAAGGAACTAATAGGTTCTAAAAGAAATGGTACTGCAACCAACATTTCTCAAAGACAAATGCAAACGCTTCCTTCAATTAACAGAAGCGTTCAGGATTTTGCAAGATTAAATCCTCAGGCTAACACAAGTACCGGTCCTGATGATGGCTCCGGCAAAGGAATTTCTTTTGGTGGCCAGAATAACCGTTACAATCAGTTTACTGTTGATGGTGCCAATGCAACAGATGTTTTCGGACTAACATCTTCGGGAATAAACGGCGGGCAGGCTAATATCAATCCAATTTCTGTTGAAGCAATTCAGGAAATGCAGATTGTACTTTCTCCGTATGATGTAACATTAGGCGGATTCACAGGTGGTGGCATTAACGCAGTAACAAAGAGCGGATCGAATAATTTTCATGGTTCCATTTATGGCTATTATCAAAATCAAAGCTTTGTAGGAAAAAGTGTTTTGAATAATACTCCGTATTCACAATTTAAGAATACTACCTATGGAGGAAGTGTAAGTGGACCTATAATACAAAACAAATTATTCTTCTATGTTAATGGAGAAAGGTATGACAGAACTTCACCTTTAGCTTACGATCCTTCGCAGGCAGGGTCG
>JBJMLT010000608.1:0-5347 GCA_045805165.1 Flavisolibacter sp. | reverse complement strand
TATAACAAAAAATCCTTTGCATTCGCTGCAGCTTGTAGCTTTGCTGTTTTTGATACATTTACTTATGGAGATCACTTCAAAAACTGCTAATCAGTTACGACTTACAGATGAAGAGTTTGAATTAATAAAAAAGAAATTAGGTCGAACTCCTAATTTCAATGAGTTATGTGCATTTTCTGCCATGTGGAGTGAACATTGCAGTTATAAGAATTCCATTAAATGGCTAAAAACACTTCCAAGAGAAGGGAATAAAATGCTGGTAAAAGCAGGAGAAGAAAATGCAGGCTTAATGGATATTGGCGATGGGTATGGCGTAGTATTTAAAATAGAATCACACAATCATCCTTCAGCGATTGAACCATTTCAGGGTGCAGCTACAGGAGTTGGAGGAATACATAGAGATATTTTCACCATGGGCGCAAGACCAATTGCCGCTCTGAATTCTTTGCGATTTGGAAATCTGGAAGAAGTGAAAACACAACATTTGCTGGCGGGAGTTGTACACGGTATTGGTCATTATGGCAATTGCTTTGGAGTTCCCACAGTTGGCGGTGAAATCTATTTTGATGAATGTTATCATACCAATCCATTGGTAAATGCGATGAGTGTTGGCATTGTAAAAGCCGGAAAAACAATATCCGCAACCGCAAAAGGTAAAGGCAATCCTGTAGTATATGTTGGCAGTGCTACAGGTAAAGATGGTATAGGTGGTGCATCTTTCGCTTCTGCAGATATTACAGCAGAAAGTGCTACTGATCTTCCTGCAGTTCAGGTGGGAGATCCTTTCCAGGAAAAAAAATTACTGGAGGCTTGTCTTGAAGTAATAGAAACAGGTGCTGTAGTAGGAATGCAGGACATGGGTGCAGCAGGAATTATCTGTTCTACAGCAGAAATGAGTGCAAAGGGAGAAGTGGGAATGCGTATTGATCTTGATAAGGTCCCCGCGAGGCAATTGAACATGAAGGCATGGGAACTTCTTTTAAGTGAGAGCCAGGAAAGAATGTTGCTGGTGGTTAAAAAAGGAAGAGAAAATGACGTAAATAAAATATTTGATAAATGGGATCTGGAGAACGCAATAATTGGTGAAGTAACAGAAGATGGTTTGCTTAGCTTTTTTATTGATGGAAAAATGGAAGCGCAGATTCCGGCAGTGGAATTGGTTTTAGGTGGGGGTGCACCTCAATATGAACGTGAATACAAAAAGCCCGCTTACCTGGAAAATATAATCCAGTTCAATATTAACTCCGTTCCTCAACCTGAAAATTATAAGCAGATAGCACAAAAGCTCGTTTCTCTTCCTACCATTTCTTCAAAGAGGTGGGTCTATAATCAATATGACAGTATGGTAGGAACAGCGAATACCACAACAAATACTCCTTCAGATGCAGCAATTGTGCTGGTAAAGGAAACCGGAAAAGGCATTGCTGTAACAGTTGATTGCAACAGCCGTTATGTTTATGCAGACCCATATAAAGGAGCTATGATAGCAGTTGCAGAAGCAGCAAGGAATATAGTATGCAGTGGAGGTCAACCGCTTGGGGTTACTAACTGTCTGAATTTTGGAAATCCATATGACCCTGAAGTATATTATCAATTTGTAAACGCAGTAAAAGGCATGGGAGAAGCTTGTAAAAAATTCAATACTCCTGTTACTGGAGGCAACGTTAGCTTCTATAATCAAAATCCGGATGGACCTATATTCCCAACACCAACAATTGGAATGGTAGGATTGGTGGAAGATCTTTCTTCAAAAATGACATTGGATTTTAAAGAAGAAGGCGACGACATCTATTTGCTTGGCTCTGGCAGGGATGATATCAATTCATCAATGTATTTAAGCAAGATTTGTAAGGTTGAATTTTCTCCTGCTCCTTACTTTGATATCGAAGAAGAATATCAGCTTCAACTAACATTAAGCTTATTAATTGAATCTGGAAGTATAGAAAGCGCGCATGATATAAGCGAAGGTGGTTTATTTACTGCATTGCTTGAAAGTAGTTTCGATCGTTTATGTGGCTTTGAAATAAATACAAATAAAGAGATAAGGAAAGACGCTTTTTTATTTGGAGAAAGCCAAAGCAGGATAATTGTAACAGTTTCAAAGGAACAGAAAAACTCATTTACAAATAAAATGAAAGCGTCTGGACTAAACTTTCTAAAATTGGGATCAGTTACTGATGGGCCTATAAACATTGATGGGGAACCATGGGGACATATAACAGAATGGAAAGATTTATACGATTCATCAATTGAAAAACATCTGGCGGCCGCACTTGAGTCGGAAGGGGCTCTTGGTATGCTTTAAAAATTTCTTTTTAGCCTTGTAATAAGTAAATTACCCTATCAGCTAATTATTGTTTTCTAATTGCATTTGTGATATTGATTTTACATATTATATTTATTTAAATTCAGTTCATGTTAAAAACCATTACTACTGCATTATTCTGTACTCTTATTTGTTTAAGAACATTAGCTACCGATTATGATGATGCCTGGCAGGCGATCAATCAAAAAAGATATAAAGACGCAAAAGCACTTTTACTTAAAGCAACGCAGGATCCTTCTACTTCTTTGAATGCCTATATCACTCTCCTTTATCTTCAGACTTATCAGGGGAAGGAAGATGAGATCAAAGGCCTTACAGAGAAAATTTCCCAATCGTCCGGGAAGAATGCCTATTTATATTCATTATGGTTCAACGGATCTATGCTGGGAGAATATGGCAAAAAGAAATCTTATCAAATGGATCTTATCAATTCCATTTTTAAGGATGATTCTTACAATGGCTCTATAAAGAGTGCAGCTCATTATGTAAAAGCTATGAGTTACGAATTATCAAACGATCATCAAAAAGCTGTACTGAATATGATTTAATGGGCGCTCTTGAAAATTGGCAATTGGCGGGACCGTTTGAAAATTTATCAGGTTCCGGATTCAATTCTCAAAAAGATCCATTATTATTTCCAAATTCTAATGCCAGTTTTAAAGGAATTAATGATATAGAAATTAGCTGGTTTACTCCGCCTGCTTTAAACAGAGATGGTTGGATCTTTACTTATGCCCATCTTCCGGTATCATCTGCTATAGTATATGCTCAAACATTTGTAAATACTCCGGCTGATATGAAGGTGTTATTAAATGCTGGTGGAAATGGTTCCTTAAAAATTTGGGTGAATGATGGCCTGGTATTATCTGAGTCAAAAGAGCGGGTTACTGAACTGGATTATTATAAAAATTATTGTCATCTTAAAAAAGGGTATAATAGGATTGTTTTGCAGCTTGGTTATACTGGAACAACTACTCCAAATTTCATAATCCGCCTTACAGACGATAACATGAATCCAATTAAGCAGATTAGCTCTGTAAGCGAGGTTCAGCCGTATGCAAAATCGGTAGACGAACCTTCAACAAATTCAATTAAACATTTTGCAGAAGATTATTTTGAAAAGAAAATAACTGAAGAACCTTCTAACCCTGCCAATTATATTTTATTGAGTCAGGCCTACTTACGGGACCGTAAAACAGCTGAGTCACGCAAGGTAGTAGAAAAGGCATTAAAATTAATGCCTGAAAATCCACTGCTTAAGTTTGAGTTGATACAATGTCTGTTAAAAACAGAGAACCGGACACAATTAATGCAGGAAGTAGAATGGGTAAAAGAAAATGATTCGGATTCCTATTTTACTCATCAGATTAAGATCAACACTTTTATTAAGGAAGAAAAGTATAATGAAGCAAATGAAGAGTTGGATAAAATGGAATCTGCATATGGTGAAGATGAGAACAGTATGCAATTTAAGGCAACACTATTGGGCAAACAGAATAAGATAGATGATCTGGTTAATCTGGTTGAAAAAGGCTACAAGATGTATCCTGAAAATACTTCATTTTTAACCATGATGTTTAAGGTACATAAGCTATTAAAAAAAGATAATAAGGCTGCATTGGCAGTCTATGAAAAATATTTTAAGAATGCATATAATAGCAATATTCTATCAGACCTTTCAGATGAATACAAAGAACAAGGGCTGAATGATAAATATCTTGAACTGTTGGAAAGAAATGCTCGTGATGCCGCTTATAATCCTTATTTCTATATGGAGCTATCCAATTATTATTACGAAAAACAGGATTATAAAAAATCTCTTGAATATGCGGACTACATATTAAAGCTGGCACCTTATTCAGGTAAATACTGGAACCATAAAGCGAATATCCTCGATCAGATGAAGAAAAAGGAGGAAGCAATTGCTCACTACAAAAAAGCTATTTATTATGACAGAACAAATTATGATGCACGCAAAAAATTAAATGAATTGGAAAAAAAGCCTGATCTGATAAAGTTGTTACCAGATACAGATGTCTATTCTTTAATTAAAAATGCAAAGCAGGATAAGGAACATGACTTTAGTTATTTATTGGATGAAAAAGGGACTGTTATTTATGATGTGGGTGCCTCTGAATCTTATGTTACTTATGCAGCCAAGATATATACTCAAAAAGGTATAGATTCCTGGAAAGAAATTAATATACCATACAATGATAATACGGAAACATTATTAATAGAAAAAAGTGAAGTAGTTAAGCCAAACGGTTCTCGGGTTCCTGCGGAAAGGAATGATAACCAATTAGTATTTACAGGATTGGAAGCAGGCGATGCCATTTATATAAAGTACAGGATACAGGAATATTCTAAAGGCAGATTAGGTAGAGAGTTCTGGGACAAGTTTACATTCAATTCATTTGTGCCTTCTGCACTTGCACGCTATACTTTAGTAATACCCCATTCCATTAATTTTAATTCAAGGCTGATTAACAGTGATACTAAGCCCACTGTAAAAGAAGTGGCAGATTTTAATGTTTATACATGGCAGTTCCAGGACCAACGTGCATTAAAAGAAGAACCTGTAATGCCAACATTAAGCGATGTTGGTACTGTATTACATCTTTCCACAATCAAAAGCTGGTCTGATGTTGCGAATTGGTATAGCGATATATCTTATCAGAACATACAGGATGATTATGAATTAAATTCTTTGTATAATGAAATATTTGCCAATGAAGGTCAATTAACTAACTATGAAAAAGCGAAAAAGATATATAATTATATAGTAACCAACATAAGGTACAGCTCTGTTTCTTTCAGGCAAAGCGGACTTGTGCCACAGGATGTATCGAAAACTATATCAACTAAGTTGGGTGACTGTAAAGATCTTTCCACTTTATATGTTGCACTTTTAAGTAAAGCAGGTATAAAAGCTAGCCTTGTTTTAATTGACACAAGGGATAATGGGGCCAAAGATCTTATTTTGCCTTCAATAGATTTCAATCATTGCATAACAAAAGT
>JBJMLT010000607.1:0-4990 GCA_045805165.1 Flavisolibacter sp. | reverse complement strand
TAATCATTATTAATTATTGGAACCCTCCTAATTTGTATTTTTGACCCCTATTAAAAAAAATAGGAAAAAGTATAAAGCAAAACTCCTTTTTTCATTTTTCCTTTTACATTTCCCCTTCCTCCTCCCTTTAAAGCGTATCAAAGCCATATCAAAGCCTTATCAAAGCCAACTCAAAGCCAACTATAAGCCAACTATAAGCCTCCTATAACTACCTCCAGAATAATAAACCGTTCATTAAATATGGCATATCTGGTCAAAGACCTAATTATACAGGGATGAAAATAGATATGCCATATGTAGCAGTTAGCATTTTAATGTTAAAGGCTAAACCCAGCTCCCTATGCCCTCGTGCTTCTAAACTAAATTTCAGACTCCTCTAATAATTAATAATCAATAATAAATAATCAACCACCCTTTTGCGGTCTTTGCTTCTTAGGCGTCTTTGCGTGAAAAGAAAAACAGCGAGTTATAACCACTTTTAACTTTTAACTTTTAACTTTTGACTTATTGCGACTATTGCAACATCAGCATATTGGAATATTCATTTCCTATCTTTGTTCGCTATGACAATTTCGTATAATTGGCTAAGTGAATATTTACCTGAAAAGATAGAACCGGAACGTTTATCAAGGATACTTACCTCCATTGGTCTGGAAGTGGAGAAAATGGAGGAATATGAAGAAATTAAGGGAGGATTAAAAGGCCTGATCATAGGACAGGTCCTGGAAACACAACAACATCCGAATGCTGATAAATTACGCCTCACCAAAGTAAATATTGGTAATGGTGAACCCCTGCAGATCGTTTGCGGAGCTCCTAATGTAGCTCCTGGTCAAAAGGTAATTGTTGCTACTGTCGGAACTACCATTTTCCCGATTTCCGGAGAACCTTTAACAATGAAGGTAGCAAAGATAAGAGGCGTAGAAAGCCATGGAATGATATGCGCAGAGGATGAAATTGGAATAGGTACTTCTCATGAAGGCATACTGATATTGCCACAGGATGTTAAAGTAGGCACACCTGCACAAGGTTATTTTGAACCATACCAGGATATTATCTATGAAATAGGATTAACTCCCAACCGAATGGATGCCATGAGCCATTGGGGTGTTGCAAGAGACGTATGTGCTTATTTATCTTTTCATGGAAAAAAAGAATTCAGGCCCGTTCTGCCGGCTATACAATTTAAAGTAGATAAACCCTCATTGCCCATTCAAATCTCCATTGAAAATAAACTTGCCTGTAAAAGATATTCGGGGGTAACTATATCTAATGTAAAAGTGAAGGAATCGCCCAAATGGTTACAGGAAAAGCTCCGGTCTATTGGACTAAGGCCAATAAACAATATTGTAGACATAACTAACTTCATACTTCACGAAACAGGACAGCCTTTACATGCATTTGACTATGATAAGATCAAAGGCAAAAAGATCATTGTAAAAACGTTAGCTGAAGGCACAAAATTCATTACGCTAGATGAAAAGGAAAGGATATTAAACAGTGAAGATCTGATGATCTGTGACGACCATGAACCTCTTTGCATTGCAGGAGTATATGGTGGCTTGCATAGCGGAGTAACAGAAAAAACAACGAATATATTTTTGGAGAGCGCTTGGTTCGACCCGGTATATATCAGAAAGACCTCCTTCAGGTTGGGATTAAGAACAGATGCTGCCGCACGATTTGAAAAAGGGATAGACATATCGAATACTGCAACGGTATTAAAGAGAGCCGCAGATATGATCAGACAATTGGCAGGAGGACAAATAGTCTCTGATATTATTGATGTTTATCCTGATCCGCAACCAAAGAAAGAAGTCTCACTAAAATATCATTACCTGAGAAAAATAAGTGGGAAGAATTATCATCCGGATTCTGTAAAAAGCATTCTTACAGCACTAGGATTCACAGTATTAAGAGAAGGTGTGGACGCAATGGTAACAGAAGTTCCTTATCACAAGCCAGACGTTTCCATGCCTGCCGATATAGTTGAAGAGATCTTACGAATTGATGGTCTGGATAATATAGATATCCCCTCTACGATTAGTATTAGTCCTTCAATAGATGAAAATTACAATACAGAACAACTCAAAGAAAAAATATCTGTAGTATTAACCGGAGCTGGATACAGTGAAATACTCACCAATTCCATTACTAATTCAGCTTATTATTCAGAAGAAGAATTACAAACAGTAGTAAGGCTTATGAACAATTTAAGCATCGAGCTGGATATAATGCGACCAGACATGCTTCATACTGCTATGGATGTTCTATCCTTTAATCTTAACCGGAAAAATAATGATCTGAAACTTTTCGAGTTTGGCAAAACATATCTCATGAAAAGCGTTGGTCAATATATTGAGACCAATCATTTAACTGTTTATGCTACTGGTCAGGTGAGGGAAAACAATTGGAAAGAAAAATCCTCTCCTTCAGATATCTATCTTATTAAAGGAATTGCTGAAGCTATTTTATCTACTGTTGGAATAAAAAACACGGTATTTCAGCCAACACAGGTTAAGAATTTTCAGCAGTCAATGACTGTCACATTCAACGATGATGTAATTGTAACAATTGGCAGAGTAGATTCCTCGCTGAATAACCGGTTTGGCATTAAGCAGCCTGTTTTCATTGCAGATTTTAATTGGGATGCCCTATTAAAAAATTCCAACTTTAAGGTTCAATTTAAAGATATAGCCAAATATCCCTCAGTAGAAAGAGATCTTGCCATGGTAGTACCCAGGACGATGAAATATCAGCACATAAGGGATGAGATAAATAATTTAAAATTATCGAAGTTGCAGGAAGTTCGATTATTTGATGTATTTGAAAGTGAAAAGCTGGGAAAGGATAAAAAATCAATGGCTATAAACCTGACCTTCCTGGATGAAGAAAAAACTTTGACAGATAAAGAAATTGATACATGGATGAACAAGATCATGAGTACCTTAGAGAAAGAGCTCAGCGCTGAAATAAGGAAATAATGACTGTTGATCAACAATTCAATGCTTTAAGTGAAAAGTTGCAGCTATTGCTGAAACAGCATCATCGCATTCAAAAAGAAAATGAACGGTTGAAAGATGAATTGCAACAATCAAAAGCCAAAGAATCTGAGGTTACCAATAAGCTGGAAGAAATGCAGCAACAAATTACAATATTAAAGATGGGTTCTGCAGATATGAATGATCAGGACAAGAGAGATTTTGAAAAAAAGATCAATCAGTATCTGAAGGAGATTGACAGGTGCATAGCTTATTTAAGTGAATGAATGCGCCTGTTTCCTAAAAGGAAATTTAGATTCAAGACGGTTCATGAATAGTTTACATTCTGATTTTTTGTTTACGATTGGTTTATAAGAATTAATTAATTACCATTTATGGAAGAAGTATTAATCCCGATGAATTTGGTGGTTGGAGACAGAACGTACAGGGTAAGGATCAATCCCAAAGATGAAGAGGTGGTTCGAAAAACTGTAAAAACGATCAATGATAAACTGATTGAATTCAAAACACAGTTTGCAGGAAAGGATATGCAGGATTATATAGCAATGGTACTGGTATGGTTTGCTACCGAACAGAATGCATCCATATCCAATCAATTGAATATGGATAATGTAAGTGAAAGGTTGAAAACGCTAGAGAGATTGATCGATAGCAGAATTGTTTGAACGTATATATTTAAAGATTAAAAATAATCCGGGAGCCTTTATTTGATTAATGTGATGCTTTTTTCGATAGGTAAAGAATAAATGGAATGAGAAGTTTATCATTCCACGATTATCTGTCCTAATTTCTCTTCCAGATCATCACCCCTTAAATTCTTTGCAATTATTTTTCCCTGAGGATCCAATAAAAGGTTTTGAGGAATATCGCGTATGTCGTATTGTTTGGCAACAGCATTATCCCAGAACTTTAAATCGCTTACATGACTCCATGCTAATCCATCGTCATGAATTGCCTTAAGCCATCTTTCCTTTTGTCCGGGGCGATCAAGCGATATGCTTAAAATAGTAAAGTTCTTATCCTTGTATTTATTGAATGTTTTTACAAGGTTAGGATTTTCATGACGGCATGGTCCGCACCAGCTTGCCCAGAAATCAACCAATACATATTTTCCTTTAAAGGATGAAAGTGAAACCGGATGACCAAGAGTATCTTCCTGTGTAAATTCAGGAGCTATTTTTCCAATACCTGTCTTTCTGGCTGTTTCAATATGTTCTTTCAATATGACAGCAGAAGGCCATGTTTTTACATTGGAAGGAAGAGATTCAAATACAGGAGCAGCTTTATCAGGATCAATATTATATCCTGCATATTCTTCCGCAGCATATAAGGCTATAGGCGAATTAGCATTATTCATAGCATAGGGCTTAAAAACCTTTTCCTTAATTTCCTCCTGCAAATCTTCATATTGCTTTAATATTTGTTTCACTGCAGCTTTGTCTTTGCTTTTTTCAGCTGCATCGTATTTAGCATAGATCTCATTTGTTCTTTCATCATAAGCACTGATTTCCTTTTTTAATTTAAGGAATTCAGTATGCGCTTCTGAACCTGAAACGGTATTATTGGAAACAGAATCTTTTGCTGTAAATTTTATCTTACCGGGTACTAGGAATATATCTTCCCTGTCCTGATTTTTTATCTGGCCAGGCTGCTTTTTATAATTGAACATTAAGATAGCATAAGTAGGCTCGGGAATTTGGCCTGAAAAAGAAAACTCATTCCCCTGAACTCCTGAGCTATCAAGAATTATATCTTCTCCAACCCTGTAGCGTAAAAAGACCTTATCAACAGTAGTAGAGAGTTTAATATTGCCATTTAGAGTAAACGATTTTGTTTTGGTTTGAGCCATTGAGAATAATGGCATTAATAGAACTGCTATCAGAAACTTTTTCATTTTACAATTTTATGGATTTGCTTTTAAATGAGCTTTACCGGTCACCCAATTTACCAACTGTTTAATATACTTACGGTTTTGTATCTTCGCCAAC
>JBJMLT010000606.1:0-5338 GCA_045805165.1 Flavisolibacter sp. | reverse complement strand
GATCAGAGATCAGCCTGTCAATATAATTGCGCAAGGCTATGGGCTTTATGTGATCTAATATATCCACAGCAAACGCATGTACCAAAAGTGATCTGGCAATTTTTTCACTTATGCCTCTTGATTGTAAATAGAACATGCCTTCTTCATCTAATCTCCCGACAGTACAACCATGGGAACATTTTACATCGTCGGCAAATATTTCCAATTGTGGCTTTGTGTTAATACCCGCTGAATCTGAAAGAAGAATATTTTTATTTGATTGAAAGGCATTTGTTTTCTGGGCAAGTGGCTGTACGAATATTTTTCCGTTAAATACGGCTGTGCCATTATCATCTACAATGCCTTTGTATAACTCATTGCTCATACAATTTGGCTTTATATGGTCCGCGACTGTATGGTTATCGATATGAGTTGTCCCTTTAAGAAAATATAAGCCGTACATATGAGCTTCTGCATATTCAGCCTCAAGAGAAATATTGAGATTATTCCGGATAATTCCGCCATTAAGCGAAATGGTCACGACATTTATTTCACTTTTACCAATTTGCCTGAAGTGAGCTGTGCTTACCTGATTATTAGACGATACATCATTCTGGATCTTATAATAATCAACGATCGCATCCTGTTCTACAATTATTTCAGTAACCTGGTTAATAAAGCTTTCGGACATGCCAATAGTAGCATATGTTTCCGTTATTTGCAGCCTGGCCCTTTTGCTAACATATATTAAATTCCGAAGTTGGGAAAGTATATTACCACTGCTGATATCAGTTATATTGTAAATGTGTACAGGTTCAATCTCTGGCCCATGAGTGATATGAATAAATATTCCGTCTTTTATGGATGCAGAATTCAATGCATATATGCCATCTCTTACGTACTTTGAACTGTTACCTAAATGATCTGCCACGATAGTGGAATATTCGTTTGATGCCGCCTCTTCCAATGAAACAACCTTAATGTTCGAAGAACGTATCTTTGATTTTTCGGATGCAAAGAAGCCATTTATAAATACCAGCTCAGAAGCATTCTCATGCTCCGGCAACCGGAAAGCATCAATATCAATTTTAGCTGAAGACGCTCTATCAATAGAGAATTGAAACTCTTTATTGAACAAACTACCAATCCTTGTATATTTCCATTCCTCGTTCCTGACAGTAGGAATGCCAAATCTGTTAAATTCATGTATAGCCTTCTCCTCATATGGAGTAAGCTTTGTTTGTATACCTGAAGATCTTAGCTGTTCAATCTTATTATTTATTAAATCCAGTGTGCTCATGAAATTTTAATTATAGGCATTATCTATATCTATGCCTCTGCTTCGATATTTATATCATTCTTAATAAAGTCGTATCCTCTTTCTTCCAGCTCCAATGCAAGCTCTTTGGTTCCAGATCTAACTATCTGACCATTATACAATACATGAACATAATCAGGAACTATATAATCCAGAAGGCGCTGGTAGTGTGTAACTACCAGAACTGCATTATCCTTATTATGTAATTTATTTACACCATTAGCAACAATGCGAATAGCATCAATATCCAATCCCGAATCAGTTTCATCCAGAACGGCAAGTCTTGGTTGAAGCATAGCCATTTGAAAGATCTCATTCCTTTTCTTTTCTCCTCCGGAAAAGCCTTCATTTAATGACCGGCTGAGAAGAGATTGATCTATATTCATTAAAGCCATTTTTTCCTTCATCATTTTCAAAAACTGGACAGCATCCAAAGGCTCTTCTCCCCTGTATTTTCTAATTTCATTGACTGCAGTCTTAATAAAATTAGTAGTTGTTAGTCCGGCAATTTCAATTGGATACTGGAAAGCGAGAAATAAGCCTTCACCAGCTCTTTTTTCCGGAGATAATTGTAATAAGTCCTTCCCCAAAAACTCAACCGAGCCATCAGTGACCTCATAATCAGCCCTTCCTGCTAAAACTGAAGCAAGGGTACTTTTACCGGAACCGTTTGGCCCCATAATAGCGTGTACCTCTCCGGCTTTTATCTCCAGATTTATTCCTTTTAAAATCTTCTTACCTTCTATACCTGCATGTAAATTCCTGATCGACAACATAATTATTATTATTATTTCAATTATTTATTTATCAATATTAAAAGCTCATTATCCCACACTGCCTTCCAGACTTATAGCTAAAAGCTTTTGAGCTTCAACAGCAAATTCCATAGGCAGCTGATTCATCACTTCTCTAGCAAAACCGTTTATTATTAGTGCGACAGCAGTTTCAGTACCTATACCACGCTGATTGCAATAAAAAATCTGGTCCTCTCCTATTTTTGACGTGGTAGCTTCATGCTCAACCACTGCAGAATTATTTTTTACTTCTATATATGGGAATGTATGCGCTCCGCATTTGTCTCCCAATAAAAGAGAATCGCATTGTGAAAAGTTCCTTGCATTAGCAGCAGCTTTACTTACATGGACCAATCCTCTATAGCTATTATTACTAGTACCGGCAGAAATTCCCTTTGATACGATGCGGCTGCGGGTATTTTTACCAAGATGAAGCATTTTTGTTCCTGTATCTGCCTGTTGCTTATTGTTAGTGACCGCAACTGAATAAAATTCACCTGTAGAATTATCTCCTTTTAAAATAACGCTTGGATACTTCCAGGTAATTGCAGATCCTGTTTCAACCTGAGTCCATGAAATTTTTGAATTAGCTCCTTTGCAAATACCTCTTTTCGTTACGAAATTATAAATACCACCCTGTCCGTTCTTATCACCCGGATACCAGTTCTGAACCGTTGAATATTTAATCTCTGAATTTTCCATTGCTACCAATTCCACCACAGCTGCATGCAACTGATTTTCATCACGCATTGGGGCAGTGCAACCTTCCAGGTAGCTAACGTAACTTCCTTCTTCAGCAACAATTAAAGTTCTTTCGAACTGTCCGGTATTTTCTGCATTGATCCTGAAATAGGTAGATAATTCCATTGGGCACCTGACACCTTTTGGGATATAACAGAAGGAACCATCGCTAAAGACGGCGGAATTAAGTGCAGCAAAATAATTATCTGTGACCGGCACAACGGTGCTAAGGTATTTTTTTACCAGTTCAGGGTGTTCCTGAATAGCTTCACTCATAGAGCAAAATATGACTCCCAGTTCAGCCAATTGATCTTTAAAGGTTGTACCTATTGAAATACTGTCTATGACAGCATCTACCGCAACTCCAGAAAGCCGCTTTTGTTCATCCAGGGATATACCCAATTTCTCAAAAGTTCTCCTTAATTCGGGATCTATCTGATCCAAACTTTCAGGTTTTACTTTTTGCCTGGGAGCAGAATAATAAATGATATTCTGATAATCTATTTTAGGAAATTTAACGTTTGCCCACTTTGGCTCTTCCATTTTCAACCACTGGCTAAAGGCCTTAAGGCGCCAATCGAGCATCCATTGAGGCTCATTTTTCTTTGCTGAAATGAAACGGATCGTATCTTCATTTAAGCCTTTGGGGGCTTCATCTGCTTCAATATCAGTAACAAAGCCATATTTATATTCACTTAGGACTGTTTTCCGGATCGTACTCAGGTCATCATCTATATCATTCTTTTCAGGATGAAATACTTCTGTCTTCATCCGGCAAAATTACTGCTATTTGTACTAAATTGTAGAAATAATGGCCTGTTTAACCTTAAAGCGGCCTAATATTCCCAAATTCGGAACAATATTTACAATTATTTAATAATCAGTATTTAACAGCTGTCGTTTTAACAGCAGTCTTATTCATATTAACAAAATATACCTGGTTTTTCCTTAAAACCTGATGAGAAACCTAGTTATCCATATAAACAATCTGAAATGCAAATAAGAAGCTGGCAGGTAAATTAACTTCTGCCTATACTTAATTCTCTAAGCCAGGTCCAGATGATCGTCAAATAGGAATGCACGAATAAAATATAATAAGCAAGAAAGAATATTGCCAGAATGGTTATCGCCAATATAATATAAGTAAGAAGCTTTTTTCTATAGGAAATCGAAAGATTCATATCGCAATAAAGATAATTTATCCTTTAATTCAAAAATACTAATCTAAAAAAGGGAATTAATAATAGCTAATCTAGTGTTTTGCTTCAAATAATGTCCAGGGATAGGATCTCATATCTGTCAGATATTTAGACTGCCAGGCATATTCAGGATGTAATTTATAAAATGGAGCACCAAGGAAATCCTGACCACAGGGATGACCCATATGTGCCCAAAATTTCATATCCTTAGCTAAATCAGCAGTAGTTACTTTGCCCTGAACGGCACCCATTGGATAATAAGCTGGCAGATCCCATTCTGCACAACCATTCTTATCCTCGTCGATGTGACCGCAAATAACACATTTGTTATTTTCTTTTGCCTGCCTGTTAGCATCAAAATGGTCTGCCTCTATCATTTTACCCTGATCAACATCCAATTTACCTTTTAATGAGGTGACGAGAAATTCCATCCTTTTTTTTCTTGCATTTGGCGATGTAGTACTGTCTTTTACATTAAATGTGGTTTCATCTTTTATCAAGTCAGGATCGCTGGCAAAATTAGAACCTATTATGGCGGTGTCTTTAGAACGCCATACTTTGTAATCCTTTAATCCTAATTCCAGCTTTGCCACTTCGTTAGTCTTAGTATCACCTATCAGCCAATCATTAGCGTATCCACCATTATTGCCGAGAGTAAAAATGTTAATAACATCATCTATACTATTAGCATATTGGGCTGATTTCCTTGCCCTATTAAATTCTGGGACCTGAGTGGAATCAAATCCTTTAAATTGAGTAATTGTAGTCTCTGTAATAAGAATGCCATTATTCGTAATTACAAAATCATCACCACTATGAATAAAACCGGGCATGCAGTCCATTAACATATGATTGCCTTTTTCAGGAACTATATCTGCAATTACATTCCAATGTTGCCCTACTATGTAAGAAGTCCAGTTATTATGTCCTATCACTATTTTTCCATCTTTTGTATAACTTCCTGTTGCTATAAAGGCACTACAATTTCCAGGCGCTTTATTATCGCCGCTTCCTGCTTTTTCTTTATCCAATAATTGAGGGACATAATAATAGGCTAATTCTTCCATTGCATTCAGAGCTGTAATATCCAGACTATCATAATTCCTGTTCTTTGCTTTTAAGCCAGCAACAATACCATTGATCTCCGTTTTATATTCGGGGTCCACTTTATTCCATAAAAAATTTTTAGCGCAATTCCTGTAAAAATTCATATCTTTCTTTGTTTCTTGTTGCAGAAAATTGCTAATCATATTCAATGTTGTATCTATTTTTTGAGATATTATTTTTGTATTGTTTTTTAATATTTT
>JBJMLT010000605.1:0-2991 GCA_045805165.1 Flavisolibacter sp. | reverse complement strand
TCAGAAACTGTTTATTTTCTTGATAGTCCTTCCCCTTTTTTAACCCCTTGATATCATAAACTCTATATTGCGCTGAAATTTCAGACAGGTTTTCAATTTTGAATATGTTTGTAATGTGTTTCATTTTTAATTTTCTCTAAATATTTTTTTTAATTTAAAAGTAAGACAATTATCAATATTTGGCGTTTTTTCAAAGTCCTCAATATTTAATTCCTTGTATTCACAATCACATTTCTTCAATTGCATTTGTTCAATTCCTTCAGCAATGAAATCATTTATTACTTCAATATATTCATCAGTTACCGAATAATCTCTCATCGTATTCTTCAATAGTTGAAACTCTGAAAGTTTAACATCATAAGCAGTAAAACCATTGATGTATTCAACAAAATCTTTATGTGGATTGCAATTGGTTAAAGCCAACGCATAAATCAAAAGTTGTTCATTGTATGTCTTTGTTCCAAAGAAGTGAACCTTCCAATCAAAAATATGTGGTGGTTGATTTGGGAAGAAGGCAATCAAATCAGGTACTCCTTTAATTGTTAAGCCATGCAAATTGTATGTTAAAGCTCTTTGTTTTACTAAGTATTTTGCGGTTTCCAAATATTCAATAAGTTTTGTGTTTGAAAGAAAATTTACCAAGGCAGTTTCAATTTCCGTCCAAGATTTCTTCAACTTGTCCTTCAAATCATAGGTTGAGCTTATGTATTCTAAATTATACAGAGCAGCATAGTCATATTCATGCTCTGTTTTCTTCAACCCGTCTTCTTTGTATCGTTCCTGTTTTGCAAAATCATATCGTGCCCTTGTAAGTTTTTTTGCAAACTCAAATACTTCGTTTTGATTTATTGTTTGTTTCTTTTGAATTTTTGGTAATATAAATTCGCTGATGGTATAGTCAACAATTTTCCCTCTCCATGCTTCAATGCTTTCTAATTGAGACAGCAAATAAATTTCCTTTCGGTAAGCGTTTTTATTACTTCGGCTTCCGACCTTTTCATCAAGGAACCACTTGCGTTGACACCTTTGGAACTGTTTAAAAGATGATATTGACCAAATCATTTTCTGCGACTTCTAATAAATTTTAAATATTCAAGTAATTCCATTTCTTCCTCTTTTGAAATTACTCCCACTCTATGCAAGACAGTTTCCTCTGACTTTCTTGATTTGACAGAAATTGTAGCCTTGGGAACTGGATAACCTACCTTCTCCATCAAGATCTCATACTTGACACCATACAGTTCCGCTAACTTGTTTAAAGTTATCGGAGATGGTTGTTTAATCTTACTTGATTCTAATTGACTTAAATAAGCGTTTGAAATCTCCGTTTTCTTTTCAACTTCTCTTAGAGTCATTCCTTTTGACTCTCTGAGCGCTTTGATGTATTCACCGTAATTTTCCATTTTAATATTTATAGCGTTGCTAAGTTTATAAAGCAAATATAAGAAGCTTTGCTAAATATTGCAAGCAAATATTAGGAAATTTTCCACAGGAATACAGAATAATGTTCATAAGAAACCGGGGGGCAATGTGGGAATATCGGAGTCGAACCGACGAACTTTACGCATGAGGCGCGACGCTATTTATAAACTTTTCGTGGATGCAAGCAGAGAAAATTAGAACCTATACATTAAACATTAACTATTTGAAGTAAATTGAAGAGTTTGTGTTTAAAAGTTGCTTTTAATATACAATTACTGACGAAAAATTAAACCATACTTCGTAAAATTTATCGTCGACCATCCTGAAATCAGGCGCCAATATGCCTTTCTGCGACATTTTTTGACATTTTCCTTTGCGGATCCTCTCGGAACATTCCGAAAAATTCCGGTTTAAATTAGCAAAGGGTTCAGGGGACACTCCCCCATTATGCTTTTTCGAAATAACTTCATTAATTGATATATTTCAATAAAATAATGGCAATCATTAAAGAAGTACCCTATTATCTGCGTATACAAAACAAGTAAATCGGAAGATGCAAACAAGCAACAATGAATACAGGATAAAAGAGTTGGAGAGTTTATTGCCACAATATACAAACCATCTCAATAATTTGCGTGAATTCTATGGACAGTTGGAATCCTTTATCCGAATTTTCAACGAAAGGGAAATCAATTCAACTGAACTCTACGAACTAAAGCAACACCTCGAAATCAGTGGTTTTCTTTCAATTTGTCTAATGGACCTTCTGGTAACAAGCAAAAATCTCATGCAGGCAAAAGAAGTTTGGGAGGAAATTTATTACCTCCGGCATTCTTATCTCACCATTTACGAGGCATTGAATGCTTACGTTGCCTTTACCAAATGGATTAATGAAATGATGAACACAAAATACCAGCCTTTGAAACCAAAGTTTATTCAGGTCAGTGAGTCAATACGCAAATTTAAAAAAGATTTCAGTTACCAGGAAACCATTGCAGATATTCGTAACGAAACCTTGGCACACATAAGTATCGACTTCCGGAATTACTTCCATAAGATAAGTTCCTTCGACCGATCAAAGGCAGTAGTAGCATTACTGGAATTTATCATTATCCTGATCTCCATCCACACTCTTTTGAACGAAATGGGAGTGTTCTCCTACGAGCTTGCAGTTCAAAAATCAAATAAGCTTAACTTATATGTACAGGATCAATTCAGGAAGATCAACCAACAGTTCAACGCACTAAACCAATCTTTAAATCTGAAAAATTAGAAACTACTGTTTTTGAAGGTATACAATACCTTTTTGCACAACAATTCTAGAAAATAACCATGGTGTAGTTTTCGGAACCTGCTGGAATTTTCAAGTAAATTCGAGTTTAAAAAAATGAAGAGTTCTGGATGAGGATATCTTGAGATTAAATTGATTGATGAAATTGGAATTGAAGTATTGGTTAATCATTATGTGCCAATGGGTCACAGTATTCTTAAGTTTGAGAATATATATCTATAAACAACCGACAATTTTTTAATAAAATATAAAAATATAATGTAAATACTAATATTTTT
>JBJMLT010000604.1:0-2810 GCA_045805165.1 Flavisolibacter sp. | reverse complement strand
CGGCAAAACCTTCCATTAATTAATAGTAGCATTCGCTTGAATTTGTATAATATATTGAATTCAATGATAAGAAATAACATTATTGACAGACCGGAATACAATCTGGTTGTTACCGGCAGATTAAGAATTGCATATCCATCCCTGAGATTAACATTTATTCACAATTTCGGAAATGAGAAAGTAAATGGAAAGAGAATGAGAACTACAGGATCAGAGGAGGAAAAAGAGCGGATCGTTTTTTAAAGTAATTGATAAATAAAATCAGGTATATGAGCTCTAATCATTTTCTTAAAGCAGGGCTGCTTACTATTTTAATAACCATTCTATTTATTATTTTTCTTGAATCGTATTGGAGAGGCAGGGGATTTCCAATTTCGTACAACGATGATGAGGCCTTATGGGCCAATAAACGGGCAATGGTTTATGAGCCGGTAAGCAAGGCAACAGTTGTTATCGGATCCTCTAGAATTAAATTCGATCTGGATATTCCACTATTTGAAAAAAGAACAGGAGATCATCTCATTCAATTAGCAATGGTAGGGTCTACTCCAAAGCCTGTTTTGGAAGACCTGGCCAATGATCCAAACTTTAAGGGAAAGCTTATCATCGATATTACAGAAGGTTCTTATTTTTCCAGGCCAGGATCTAGAAATGAAAGAACACCATCACAAAATATTGCATATTATAAAAAAATAACACCTGCACAGAAATTGAGCTTCATCTTTAACCGGGGTCTGGAATCTCAGTTTGTATTTCTTCAGAAAAATGCGTTCTCTCTTAGCGCCATGCTTGAAAGGATTCCTATTCATGAACGGCAAAATCTTATTTCATCTGCTGTGCCAAAGTTTCCAATGAAATGGTCATTTGTTGATTTTAATAGGCAAACAGTAATGGGAAAGGAAATGATTACGGATACCAATATGCAAAACCAGGTAAAAAATATATGGATGGCAAATTTAAAGATCAAGCCTATGCGCTATGATTCAGCCGAAGCCTATATGTACAAAACAAAGATCTGGACTGACAAAATTAAGCAAAGAGGGGGCCAGGTAATTTTCGTTCGAACACCTTCAAGTGGATTTTATCTGGATAAAGAGAGAAAATCGTATCCAAGAAACAAATATTGGGATAGATTATTAACTATTACTAATTGCGATGGAATTCACTTTGAAGATTACCCTGAAATTAAAAATATTAAGTGTCCGGAAGGATCTCATTTAGCAGGTGATGACAGGATACTGTTTACAAACTGGCTGATTAATGCGCTATTGCAAAAAGGATGGAAGTTTAATCAATAGCCAATGGAATCTTTAAACCGATGATCTTTAAATACTGATTTATGGTTTTCAACTCATATACTTTTATAGCATTCTTTATTATTATTCTGATTCTCCATAATTTACCTTTCACTTGGAAAGTAAAAAAGATTAATCTTTTAATAGCTAGTTATATTTTTTATGCAGCCTGGAACCCGCCCTTTGTCTTGTTATTGTGGCTGTCTACTATAGTTGATTTTTTTGTTGGAAAGGCATTATACACACAGGAAAACAAATCCAAAAGAAAGTTATTACTGGTAGTAAGCCTTATTGGTAATTTAGGAATGCTGTGCTTTTTCAAATACGGAGGGTTTTTATTGGATAATTTTGTAAATGTTGTAAATACTCTGGGGATCAATTACCACCCTGCCAAACCGAATATAATTTTACCTGCAGGCATTTCTTTTTATACGTTTACCACTCTTTGCTATACGATAGATATGTTTAAGAGAAGGAGTGAACCAGTGAAACATTTTCTCGACTTCGCTTTATTCGTAACATTTTTCCCCCACCTGGTTGCAGGCCCTATTGTACGTCCACCTCAACTGGTACCTCAATTTCAAACTCCGCATAAGGCTACTCAAAAGCAAATAACGCAAGGTTTATTTTTATTATCGTTGGGCTTATTTATGAAGGTAGTGCTGGCAGACAGCATGCTTAGTGCATCAGCCGATACAGTTTTCAATTCAAAAAATTCTTTGCATCCTTTGGATGCATGGATGGGTGTACTTGCATTTTCGGGACAAATCTTTTTCGATTTTGCCGGATATTCAACATGTGCTATAGGAGTAGCATCTTGTCTGGGATTTGTATTGCCTGAAAACTTTTTATACCCTTATGCTGCAGTTGGATTTTCCGATTTCTGGAGACGCTGGCATATTACCTTATCTGCCTGGTTACGCGATTATTTATATATTCCGCTTGGAGGGAACCGAAAGGGAAAATTCAGAACATATTTGAACCTGATGATTACTATGCTGCTTGGTGGATTATGGCATGGTGCCAATTGGACGTTCGTTGTCTGGGGAGGATTACATGGAGTTTATCTATGTATAGAAAAGCTGATACAGGATGTTCGGCAACGATGGAAAATGGCGGATGTACAGATAAAAAAACAGGAAGTAGTTATTCAGGGCTATATGGCACCGAGATTTTTAAAAAAACAAGCAACTGCTAATTTTTCATTGGCATTATTAACTTTTTTTCTTGTAAATGTAACTTGGGTATTTTTTCGTTCTGCCGATTTTACAACAGCCTGGCGTCTGTTAAATTCTATGTTTGGAAATGTTACTCATGGCATGGTATTACTATCCAGCTTAAAAGTTATTGAGATTACAATAATTACAATAGGATTAGTAGCTTGTCATTGGATAATGAGGAATACAAGAGTATTGAATGTTGCAGCAAAAATGCCATGGTGGCTATTAGGTATAGTTTGGAGTGCTATGTTGATCTTATTGATTTTAAGTCAGGAAAGCAGCGGTTCATTTATTT
>JBJMLT010000603.1:0-7377 GCA_045805165.1 Flavisolibacter sp. | reverse complement strand
AAGATATTGGGAATGCCAATCCTACTGCATTGGTTTTAGCTAATGCTGCATTTGAGGCTGTAAATAAGATCGGATATCCTGAATCAAGGATCATACTGGCTCAATGCGCAACATATCTTGCTTCCTCATTTAAAAGCAATGCTTCTTACATGGCCATTGAAGATGCAATTATGAAAGTTAGGGAGGAAGGTGACCTGCCGGTTCCTTTGCATATTCGTAATGCACCTACAGGATTAATGAAAAAGCTGGGCTATGGGAAAGATTATAAATATGCGCATAGTTACGAGGGCAATTTTACTGAACAGGAATTTTTACCTGACAAAATAAAGGGAACTGTATTTTATGATCCAGGCAAAAACCCAAGAGAAGAAGAAATAAGGAAGTATTTGAAAGGATTATGGAAAGGAAAGTATGGATATTAAAATGTTTGAAGTTTGATGTTTGTTAGAACAAAGAACCTCAAACCTCAAACTTCAAACCTCAAACATTCTTCAATTTAATATTCAATTCCTCCAATTGCTTCTGATCAATAGTTGATGGAGCGTCGAGCATGACGTCGCGCCCACTATTGTTTTTAGGAAAAGCAATAAAATCCCTGATGCTTTCGCTGCCACCTAAAATGGCGCAAAGACGGTCAAAGCCAAATGCAATTCCTCCATGAGGCGGTGCGCCATATTCAAAGGCACCGAGAAGGAAACCAAATTTATGAAGCGCTTCTTCCTGGCTCATTCCAAGAGCAGCAAACATCTTTTCCTGTAATTCCCGCTGGTATATTCTAATAGAACCACCACCAATTTCATTTCCATTCATCACCATATCATAAGCGTTCGCCTTTATACCAGCATATGGATGTTTAAGATATTCAGTAGCATTCTTAATTTCCGGATCGTTATTGATCATGGTTCCAATCTGTGAAGGCTTGGGCGATGTAAACGGATGATGCCGTGCCACCCACCTGTTATCTTCTTCCGAATATTCGAATAATGGAAAATCCAGGACCCACAATAATTTAAATTCATCTTTTTTTCGAAGACCAAGACGTTCACCCAATTCCAGTCTTAATTCACTTATTGCTTTTCTTGTCCTTTCTTCTGGTCCGGACAGTATCAGCATCAAGTCACCAGGTTTTGCATTGGTAAAAGATGCTATCTCTTTTAATTTATCTTCTGAAAAGAATTTATCTACACTGCTTTTTAAAGAACCATCCTGATTATATTTAATATAGACCATTCCCTGCATGCCTATCTGTGGTCTTTTTACCCATTCAGTCAATTCATCAATTTGCTTGCGTGTATATTCCGCAGCTCCGCGAACTGCGATGGCAAGGATGGTTTCTGCTTTGTCGAAGATGGAAAAACCGATCTCACCCCCAACCCCTAAAGGCGAGTTTTTAAGTTCAATCTGTTTTTCCTCGAATACAGACGATGGAACTTTTAGGTTGGTGATTTTCATTTCGAAGCGGATGTCAGGTTTGTCGTTGCCATAGTTCCACATCGCATCTTCCCAGGTCATGCGCTGCAATTTTTCTGAGTAGTCTATTCCTTTTACCTTTTTGAAAATATATTTTACCAACCCTTCAAACATTTCGAGGATATCTTCCTGTTCAACAAATGCCATTTCACAATCTATCTGTGTAAACTCAGGCTGCCGGTCTGCACGAAGGTCCTCATCCCTGAAGCATTTTACAATCTGGTAATAACGGTCGTACCCGCTCACCATTAATAATTGCTTGAATGTTTGAGGCGATTGAGGTAAGGCATAAAATTGTCCCGGATTCATGCGTGAGGGCACAACAAAGTCACGTGCTCCTTCAGGGGTGGATTTAATAAGAAACGGTGTTTCAATATCCATGAAATTATTCTGGTGCAGATAATCTCTCGTTGCCCTATTCACTGCATATCTCAGTTCCAGGTTTTTCTTTACTGCATTTCTACGCAGATCTAAAAATCTGTATTTCATTCTAAGATCATCCCCACCATCTGTATCATCCTGTATTGTAAAAGGCGGTACGGCTGACTTATTTAAAACTTTAAATGAGCTTACAACAATTTCTATATCTCCCGTAGGAATGTTCTGATTTTTATTGCTTCGTTCAGCTACTTTTCCGCTCGCCTGAATTACAAACTCACGTCCGAGAGGTTCATTGGTAAGCAACTGATTCAATTCTTCTCCAAATAGTAATTGAGTAATCCCATATCTATCTCTAAGATCTACAAAAGTGATGGAACCAAATTTTCTAACTGTCTGAACCCAGCCAGCCAAAATAACCTGTGTATCCGTATGAACAGCTCTTAATTCTCCGCAAGTATGCGTACGAAACATAGATAAATGATAGGTTTAAGAATAATGCACAGAGCAATGAGGCGCAAATATAATCACAGATTAGGCGCATATTTCACCGATTTATATGGATTTCGAGAGGATGCGGGTAAAGCGGCTAATGTTGGCATCGGGATCAATAGGAAGGTCATAGATCATATTCTGAGCTAATTGGTTGGCAAAAAAGGGAGCCAGGGATGTTCCTTTGGTGCCCATTCCATTTAATATTCCTACCTTATTATATACAGGGTGAAAACCTACAAATGGGCGACGTTCTATAGTGGCAGGACGAACGGCCGCTTTATGTTCCAAAACTTTATATGGTTTCTTTAGCCAATGATCCAAAACTGAAGTTGAGTGCTTATAAAAATGGTCAGATGGCTTGTCATTTTCAAATTCCCACAAATAATTTGATCCTAACCAGAATTTATTCTCTTCCGTCAACGGAACGAGCATTAATCCTTTTTTATAAATATGTTCATTAGTCAATCCTTCGCATTCTATTACTAAAGCTTCTCCTTTATTCGGAGCAAATGGCAGCAGACTAAAGAATGGATTTGACATTGCATTGATACCATCGCAAAAAATGATCTTATCAACTGAAATATCTTTGTACTTTATTTCTTTTTCTGAAATTTCTAAATCTTTTAAATCGAATCTGTCTTGAACAATGAAATTGTCCTGCTGTAAACGTTTGCGCCATGCTTTTATTAATTGTAGAATATTAACTAAATAGCAGGGCTCAATTTCTCCGCATCCGAAGCTGTAATTAAAATATGGATTAAAATGGTTCTGGTCAGGATAGGAATGCAGGTAAGTATCATTTTCATTTAAGCGGTCTATAAAAGCATTTCGCATTTGCGCTGAAGGGAAAAAGTCAATAATGCTTTTTGCTATTAAAAGATCTTCATTAAGATACAGTGACATCTCATTATAGGTGCTATTTGCAAAAGACATTAACTCTTCTATCATCCATGTGTAGGCGTATCGTCTACCGGTTACCGGGTTAATAACACCAGCAGCAATCCTGGAAGAAGACCATTCATTATCATCATCTATCACAATAAAGTTCTTTCCTTCTTTATAAAGAAACCAGGAAAGCATTGTCCCGCTTATACCTTGTCCTATAATCAGAACTTCTGTTTGCATTGCCTAAATTAGCTAATTAGCTTATCAGTTAATTATCTGGTAGAGTTTACCCGGAAGCGTAGTGATGATGTTTTGAAGTTCAAGGTTAAGTATTACAGATGCTGTGGTGCTGCTGCTTAACCCGCTTCTGATATTGATCTCATCAATATGCATTGCGTCTTTTTCCTGCAATAATTGTATAATTATCTTTTCTTCAGGGGTAAGCTCTATGAATAACTCCCTTTGCTGTTTGGTCTTTGTTTTTTTCTTTTCTTTCCATCCCATTATTTCGAGCAGGTCATCAGCATTTGTTAGAAGGATTGCTTTATTATGTTTTATAAGATGATTACAACCACTACTTAATTTATCAGTAGCACGTCCAGGTACAGCAAAAACATCATGATTATAGGAATCTGCAAGTTTTGCTGTTATCATGCTTCCTCCCTTTATCGGTGTTTCTATTACAATTGTTGCATCGCACATTCCGGCAACAATGCGATTGCGTAAAGGAAAATGATGTTTATCGGGAAGAGTGCCACTAAAAAATTCGCTTAAGATGCCTCCGCTATCTCTTACCATGTCTTTCGCCAGCTTTGCATTTTCAGGTGGATAGATCATATCTAATCCATGTCCAACTACACCAACAGTAGGTATTCCATTTTTAATACTTGCCCTGTGGGCAATAGCATCTATCCCATAGGCGAGTCCACTAACAATTAAAATATTTTGTTCAGCAAGATCTTTAACAAGCGATTCTGTAAATTGCTTTCCATATTCCGAATAGCTTCTTGTCCCAACAATGGCTATTATTTTAGATGCATTCAGATCTGCGCTTCCCTTATAAAATAATAGGGATGGAGAATCGTAACAGTTTAGGAGCCGTTGAGGATAATCTTTATCAGTGAGAAATAAAGTCTGGATCTTATACTTTTCAATAAAGGCCAGTTCTTTTTCTGCCAGCTCAAAATCTCTGAACTCTTTCAAAGATTTTATAGCTGGAGCATTGAGTCCTTCAATTTTATCAAATTCGTTAGGCCGGGCTTTAAATATGGATGTGGCATTTCCAAAATGCTTCACTAAGATCTTTGCAAAAGCATCACCTACATTAGGAACCAGGGTTAGGGCTAGTTGGTAAAACAGTTCGTTCATTCGTTCATTTAGTCATTTAGTCATTTAGTCATTCAGTCAATAAGTCAATTAGCTTGTCCCCCTTAGGCGGATCAATCGTCAATGGTGAATAGTGAATAGTCAATAGTGAATAGTCAATGGTCAATGGTCAATCTGCAATCCGAAATCTGCAATCTGCAATTATAAACGGTTTGCAAATTAAATCGTAAATCGTAATTCGTAAATCGTAAATTACTTTGCTGTTACTTTAATTTCAGTTCGGCGGTTCTGAGCTCTTCCTGATTCAGTTTGATTATCTGCAATGGGGCGGCTAGCGCCTAATCCTTTTGATGCTAATCTATTCGCACTAATATTTTTACTAATGAGATATTTCATAACAGCTTTTGCTCTATTCTCTGATAGTTTTAAATTATCCGAAGCAGAACCTATATTATCCGTATGTCCTTCTATAAGGATTTTCATCGTAAGGTTATCCTGCATCAGTTGCACCAGCTTATCCAATTCCACCTGAGATTCCGGCTTAAGTTCATATTTATTATAATCAAAGAATATGTTTTTAAGTATTACTGAAGCATTAATTTCTATAGGTTGCAAAGGGATATTCTTTTCATAAGTGGAATCAGGCGCTTTATCTTTCAGTGAATAGTTTTCAGAATAAAACAAATAGCCTTTTCTGTTTACGTTAAGAGCATAATCTTTTCCTACAGGAAGAGTTATCAGGTAATTACCTGTTTCATCTGTTTGCACTTTTGTTATTGTTCTTTTTGTAGCCAGGTCAATTAATTCGACAGCAGAAGGTAAACCCGCGGAAGTTTTCTTATCATATACTTTTCCTTTCACCCATAATGTTTTAAATGGACGGGTCCACTCAGGCATTTCAAAGCTGTAAATATCCAAACCACCTTTACTGTCGCTTCTGTCACTGGCGTAATAAGCTGTCTTTCCATCTGCAGCTATGAATAGTGTTCCCTCGTGACTGATAGTATTAATAGGATACCCAAGATTTTGTGGTGTGCCCCATTTGCCATTTTGATCTTTATGGGTAACAAAAATATCTTCTTCACCATAGCCAGGCAAACTATTGGAAGTAAAATACAGAGTTTGATTATCCGCGTGAATAAAAGGGCTTGACTCATCGCCCGTTGTATTGATGCCTGGACCCATATTTTCAGGCTCTCCCCATCTTCCATTAGGTAATAAATGAGAAACATATATATCGCTGCCGCCATAGCCGCCCAATCGTCTGCTGGCAAAATAAAGATCCCGCTTGTCCGGAGAAAGGCAAGGTTGTGATTCCCATTGATCGGTATTGATCCTTGGACCAAGGTTAATAGCCTGGCTCCATCCATTATTTGTTAAATAGGAAATGTAGAGATCACATCCTCCAAAACCATCCTGCCTGTCACAACCTGTAAATACGAGCCAGGTACCATCCTGCGAAATATTCTGGGCTCCTTCATTTTGGGGAGTATTAATATTTCCAGCAAGTTTAACTGCTGGTCCCCATGTACTATCATTCAACTTTTCGCTGATAAAAAAGTCTTCATTAAAATTATTAAGTCTTCTCGTAAAGATCAATTCTTTTCCATCTATTGGTAAAGAAGGAAAATATTCTGATTCGAAAGAATTTATTCCGCTGCCAAGATTTTTTGGAGCAAAAAGATAATGGTCATTGGAATGTGCTTTTGCAAAATCAACAGCAAATTGATAGGTCTTTTGACGATATGTTGCCGCTTTTCTTGTTACTTCAGGTAAATCCGAACGTGACAGCAATGCATTAATTGTCTGTAGCGCTTTCTCAAAGTTGCCATTTCCTGCCAGGTTTATCGAATAGGGGAGGCGGAATTCAGATGTATAATTACTATCCAGTGAAAAAGCTTTTTCATACCATAAAGTGCTTTGATCATAATTCTTCAGTTGGCCGTAAACGCCTGCCAATGAAAGATACGCTTCTATATATTTTGGATCTAACTGAATGGCTTTTTGAAAAGTGTTTATCGCCATTTCATAATTATCTGCTTGAGCTAATTCAATTGCATTGTTATATGCCTCGATCGCTTTTTTATTGATTTTGGCAGGATCGTATTGAGCTAAAACAGAGAAAGTAAAAATTAAAAAGTAAATGGTAAAAAATACGGAGCGGATTTTCATGTATAGTTGAATAATTTATTAAGTTGAATGGTTAATCGGTTTTATAGATTAGGGTACATTAATGTATTTGTGGATCTGTAAAGACAATCGCCATTGCGGATGAGCCTTAATGTAATCTATGATCATTGGAGTAACCTGTGCAGCTTTATCCCATTCCGGTTGCAGATATAATTTGCAGGAGGGTGAGACCAAAGCTTCATATTTTTCAGCCCAGTTAAGATCAGACCTGTTAAAAACTACGATCTTCAATTCATTAGCAAATGGTAATACTTCTGGTACTGGAGCCTTAAATTTTTTTGGTGAAAGTGTGATCCAATCCCAATTCCCTGAAAGGGGAGAGCTGCCCGAAGTTTCCATATGCATTTTTAATCCTTCTTTATGAAACAGGTCGGTAAGTTCTGTAAGGTCATGCATAAGAGGTTCGCCACCTGTGATTACTACAATTTCAGCTTCGGTATTTTTAACTGTATGCAGCAGATCAGAGATGTTTCTTAACGGATGTTTGCCGGCATCCCAGCTGTCTTTTACATCGCACCAAACGCAGCCAACATCGCAACCACCCAGCCTGATGAAATAGGCAGCCTTTCCCTGGTGGAAACCTTCCCCCTGCAGGGTATAGAAATGTTCCATTACAGGAAGGGTCATTACTTT
>JBJMLT010000602.1:0-3826 GCA_045805165.1 Flavisolibacter sp. | reverse complement strand
TATTAAATACATCGAATACAAAAGCGGATCTTGCTGTGCTAGAAACTTCCATACAAAAAACGGAAGTGCGGGCTCCTTTTTCCGGAAAGCTTGGTTTAAAACAGGTTAGTGTTGGTGCTTATGTAACTACACAAACAGTAATAACAACCATTCAAAAAACAAATTCACTCCGTCTTGATTTTGATGTACCAGAAAAATATGCAGTTCAGCTTAAGCAAGGTTCAATTGTTAATTTTACAACAGACGCTACCAGGAGAAATTATACTGCCTCAGTATTTGCAACTGAATCAGGAATTCAGGAAACCACCAGAACACTAACCCTGCGTGCAAGAGTAATTGGAGATCAAAGCGGACTGATACCAGGAGGATATGCTAAAGTAAAACTGATAATGAATTCGAACCCAAATGCTCTTATGATTCCTACCCAGGCTATCATACCTCAGGCACGCGGCAAGCAAGTTATTATTTATAGAAGAGGTACAGCGAATTTTATTGATGTAACAACAGGAGTGCGGGATTCAGCTAATGTTGAAATTCTTAGTGGAGTGAATAAAGGAGATACCATAATAACTACCGGCTTAATGAGCTTAAAACCAAATATGAAAGTGGCTATCCAAAAAGTAGCTAATCTAAATAAAAAGAACTCATGAATATCTCTGAATTAAGCTTACGCCGGCCGGTAATGGCAATGGTATTCAGTATTATTATTGTAGTATTTGGCGTAATTGGCTTTAAATTTTTGGGTATCAGGGACTATCCTGCCATTGATCCTCCAAATATTAATGTACGTGCCAGTTATTCCGGAGCCAACCCTGATATTATAGAATCCCAGATCACTGAGCCGTTGGAAAAAGCCATAAATGGAGTTCCCGGAATTAAAAATATTACATCCTCAAGTAGTCAGGGATCAAGCAGCATAAATGTGGAATTTGAATTAGGAATTGATCTTGAGACTGCGGCTAATGATGTTCGTGATAAAGTTTCGCAGGCCCAGCGTCAACTACCAACAGATATAGATGCACCTCCAGTTGTAACGAAGGCGGATGCGAACTCTGATGCCATTATTTCAATGACAGTGCAGAGCAATACACGCAATCAGCTTCAGATAACTGACTGGGCTGAGAATGTTTTAATGGAAAGACTTCAGACCATACCAGGAGTAAGCGCAATTCAGGTTTGGGGAGAAAAATTGTATGCTATGCGCTTGTGGATAGATCCTGAAAAACTAAGTGCATATGGTTTAGTACCCCTAGATGTACAACAGGCTTTACAAAAACAAAATGTAGAATTGCCATCCGGGAAAATTACAGGAAATGCAACTGAATTGACTGTTAAGACATTTGGACGATTAACTACTGAAGATGATTTTAATAATATGATCATCAAATCTGACTCTGCTGGTAACCAGGTAAAATTTAAAGATATTGGAGAAGCAGTTTTAGGTCCCCAGAATGAAGAAACCGCATTAAGAGAAAGCGGGATTCCTATGGTAGCATTGGCATTAGTGCCTCAACCAGGTTCTAACTATGTTGCCATAGCAGATGAATTTTACAAGCGTTTCAATCAGATTAAAAAAGAAATGCCTTCTGATATTTCACTTAATATAGCTCTTGACCAAACCCGCTATATTAAAAATTCGATATCTGAAGTACAGGAAACTTTGATTATTGCATTCATTCTTGTTGTACTTATCATATATCTGTTCTTTAGAAGCTGGCTCATTGCATTTCGTCCATTGATAGATATACCAGTTTCCCTCATTGGTGCTTTTTTTATAATGTACTTGTGCGGATTCACTATTAATTTATTGACCTTGCTGGGAATTGTTCTTGCTACCGGATTGGTGGTAGATGATGGTATTGTAGTTACCGAAAACATTTACAAGAAAATGGAACAGGGAATGAATAAGTGGCAGGCAGCCAAAGAAGGTTCCAAGGAAATTTATTTTGCCGTAATAGCTACTTCCATTACACTCGCAATAGTATTTCTTCCCATTATTTTCCTGCAGGGATTTGTGGGCAGGCTATTCCGTGAATTCGGCATTGTAGTAGCAGGAGCTGTATTAATATCAGCCTTTGTTTCTCTTACATTAACACCTGTATTGAATGTGAAACTTACCAAGAATGTACACAAGCATTCCTGGTTCTATGAAAGAACAGAGCCTTTCTTCAGATGGATGGAGAACGGCTATAAGAATACACTACAACGATTCATGCACATCAGATGGTTTGCTTTTATAATTATAGGCGTGTGTGCGGCAATTATCTTTCTTATAGGGATTAACCTTCCATCAGAACTTGCACCTATGGAAGACAGAAGTCAATTCAGATTACAAATGACAGCGCCTGAAGGAACTTCATTCGATTACATGGATAAGTATGTTGACAAGGTTAGTAATTTTCTTTTAGATTCTGTGCCTGAAAAGCAAACGGTTTTATCCATCACAGCATTTGGAGGAGGGAGTAGTGTAAATAATGGAATGGTTCGCACCACACTTGTTCCTGCAGCTGACAGGAAACGTTCACAAAAGGACATTGTGGCAATGGTGAACCGGAATTTACCGAAGTTCAATGAGGGGCGAGTATTTGCTATTGAAGAACAAACTATAGCAGTTAATCGCAGAGGCGGACTGCCTGTACAGTTTGTAATTCAAAATAATGATTTTAGCAAGCTTGAAAAAGCATTACCGCAATTCCTGGATGCTGCTAATAAAAATCCAGTATTTCAGGGAGTGGATGTAGATCTTAAATTCAATAAGCCCGAAATCAGTGTTACAATAGATCGTGAGAAAGCAAGTCAGATGGGCATTAGTATAGCAGATGTTTCAAAAACGCTTCAACTGGCATTAAGTAATGAGTTGGTAGGTTACTTTACGATGGCTGGAAAGCAATATGCAGTTGTGAGTCAGGTAAGTCGTGTTGACAGGCAGGATCCTTCTGACCTTAAAAAGATCTATGTAAGAGATAATAAGGGAAATATGGTAAGCCTGGATAACCTGGTAACCTTTAAAGAAGGCACAACACCTTCTACCATTTACCATTTCAACCGATATAAGTCAGCAACTATATCAGCAGGGCTTGCACCTGGAAAAACTGTCGGTGATGGAATTAAGGCTATGCAGCAGATTGCATCCCAAATACTGGATCCAAGTTTTGCTACTTCGCTTGCGGGTTCTTCAAGAGATTACGCGGAAAGTTCCAGTAATACAGGTTTTGCATTTATGCTGGCACTTGCATTAATATATTTAGTACTCGCGGCTCAATTTGAGAGCTTTGTAGATCCATTCATTATAATGGTGACAGTACCTCTTGCGATCGCAGGAGCTGTATTATCATTATGGATATTCAACCAAACCTTAAATATATTCTCAGAAATAGGTATGATCATGCTTATTGGATTGGTAACTAAAAATGGTATACTTATCGTTGAATTTGCTAATCAGAACAGATTAGAGGGAATGAAGAGAATGGATGCAGCTATCTATGCAGCAAGCCAACGATTACGCCCTATATTAATGACAAGCATGGCAATGGCCTTAGGAGCATTACCACTGGCCCTTTCTTTAGGAGCCGCATCAACAAGCCGTATTCCTTTAGGTATTGTAATTGTTGGTGGGATCATTTTTTCACTAATACTAACCTTGTTTGTGATTCCTGCCATGTATACCTATCTGTCATCCGCAAAGAAAAAAAGCGCACTGGATACAATTGAAACAACAAAAGAACATGCAGCAACGGTACATGCGTAAATTATTTTTTATGAAGGGGATCTGTTTCCTGCTTTCTTTATTTTTTATTCGTACAGAACTGAAAGCCCAGGATACAAT
>JBJMLT010000601.1:0-6035 GCA_045805165.1 Flavisolibacter sp. | reverse complement strand
GATTCTGGTTTGACGATTTTAGATTGCAGATTTAGGATCTTTTTATGATTATTTAAATTTTAAACAGAATACTCCAAAATCTGCAATCTGCAATCTCAAATCTAAAATGTTCTATCGCGCTTTATCTTCGCCGAATTATGGCAACAGATAGCAACCGGTTTCAGGCAATTATTTCGCATTGCAAAGAATATGGATTTATTTTTCCCTCCAGTGAAATTTATGATGGACTTGCTGCCGTATATGATTACGGACAATGGGGCAGTGAATTAAAAAAGAATATTAAAGATTATTGGTGGAACAGCATGGTGCAGATGAATGAAAATATTGTAGGTATTGATGCTGCCATATTTATGCATCCTACTACATGGAAAGCTAGCGGGCATGTGGACAATTTCAGTGATCCCATGATCGATAATAAAGACAGCAATAAACGATACAGAGTCGATCATTTAATTGAGTCCAGGGCAGATGACCTGGAAAAAGAAGGCCATCCTGAGCAGGCAGAGATATTATTGAAAGACATGGATTCCCTTCTCGCGGCTAATGATTTTGACGGCTTAAAGAAACTGATAGAGAATAATAAAATCGTTTGCTCCATTAGCAATACTTCCAATTGGACGGAAGTAAGGCAATTTAACCTTATGTTCTCCACTCAGATCGGAAGCGTAGCCGAAGAAGCAGACACCATTTACCTTCGTCCGGAAACAGCTCAGGGCATCTTTGTTAATTTTCTGAATGTCCAGAAAACAGGTCGTATGAAAATACCATTCGGTATTGCACAAGTTGGCAAAGCGTTCCGTAATGAAATTGTAGCTCGCCAGTTTGTATTTCGCATGCGGGAATTCGAGCAAATGGAAATGCAGTTCTTTATAAGGCCTGGTACGCAAAAAGAATGGTACGAGTACTGGAAGGAGCAAAGAATGAAATGGCATTTGAGTCTTGGAATACCTGCCGGTAAATACCGTTTTCACGATCATGTAAAGCTGGCGCATTATGCTGATGCAGCTTGTGATATTGAATATAATTTTCCTATTGGTTTTAAAGAAGTAGAAGGTATTCATAGCCGAACAGATTTTGATTTAAAGAATCACCAGGAGTATAGTAAAAAGAAATTGCAGTATTTCGATAATGAGATCAATCAGAATTACATTCCCTATGTAATTGAAACATCAATAGGACTGGATAGAACGGTATTGATGATACTAAGCGAGGCATATGAAGAACAGGACCTTAGCACAGCAGACAAAAAAGACAGCCGGGTAGTATTAAAATTCCCTCCTAAGTTGGCTCCGGTTAAGTTGGCCATACTTCCTTTAGTGAAAAAAGATGGCCTTCCGGAAATAGCTCGAAGTATTATGGATGAATGCAAATCATCTTTCCGCTGCTTCTATGAAGAAAAAGATACTATTGGTAAACGCTATCGAAGAATGGATGCCATTGGAACGCCATTCTGTGTTACTGTCGATCATCAAACCAAAGAAGACAGTACTGTAACCATCCGCTATAGAGATTCTATGCAACAGGAAAGGATTTCTATTGCGAATATTGGGGAAATGGTTATGGAGAAAATAATGTAAGAGTTAAAGAAGTTAAAACTTAAAACTTAAAACCTTTTAACCAGATTTTCTTGTCAACTTGTCAACTCGTTAACTTATCAACCTATCAACCTTTCAGCTAAATCTATAAATGAAATTACCGGCCAATTCTTTAATAAGGTCAGTCCAGTCGGAAAGAGCGGATGAAGATGGAAGTAGGTAATCGTCCAATAAATTATTGCCAACGTTTTTTGAAGAGAAGTCACAAGGAAATGGTGTAACAGGTATACCCATTTTCTTAAATGCTATACTTGCTCTTGGCATATGAAGTGCTGATGTAATTAAAAGATAAGGAGGCAATAAATGAACTGAATCAATGATCTTTTTCGAATCAGCTGCGTTTTCTTTTGTATTACGTGAATAAGGATCAATAAGAATATCTGTATCTGGAATGCCTGCTTCAATTAACCGTTGCTTAATAAATTCAGCCTCTTTAAAATCGTGCTTCACTATATAACCATTACCGGCAGCCACAATGATCTTCGAAATATGTCCGGTCTTATATAATAAAACAGTTTCAATAAACCGGTCGCAGGCATTGTTGAAATAGCCCTTATCATCTTTTTTATTATAAGCAACAAAACCGCCGAGCACGATCCCGGTATTAAATTTATCTGTTTGTGCCAGTTGAACAGGCCTCGCTTCATAAGCGGAAACCAGAGTTCTGATAATAAAAGGATTGCTAAATACAAGAAACAAAACAATTCCACAAATAAACCATTTTCTTTTTCTCACAGGATCCCTAACTATAAGTGCAACTATAAAAGCAATAGCTATCCAAATTACCGGTCGAAGGAAAACGAGAAGGATCTTTAGAAGTAAAAACATATTAATTAGCAAATTAGAAAATTAGCTTATTAGCTAATTAATTTAAAAATTATAAGATTTGAAAATGAAGATACAAGTGACGGAAACTAATCATCAGCTAATTGGCTAATTAGCTAACCAGCTAATTAACCGTATAGTTCCTGATGTATAGATTTACGGTCGAAGCCTAATTGCTGTATTCGTTGCTTTGCTTCATCTATCATATTCTTCCAGCCGCAAAGAAAGAAGCCTGATGGAGGTAACAGACCATCTCCATTCATTTTTTCATGTACCAGATTTTCATAAATGGCATGGACATAGCCACAGCAGCCCTCCCATTTTTCCCTGGAAAGGGTGGGAATGTATTTAAATTGTTCTACTTCCTGTTCCATTGCCATCATTTCATCTTTATACAAAAGGTCCTTTTTTTCCCTGGTGCCGAATAGAAGATAAATACTCCTATGTGGTACATTATGCAATTGAATATGGTGGATCATGCTTCGGAAAGGAGCAATGCCTGTACCGGTACATATAAAATAGAGATCTTTTTCAATAGGATCGGGTAATGTAAAGACACCTTGCGGACCACGAAGTACCAATTCCGACCCTTCATATATCTCATTGAATAAATATGTGGTGCCTGCACCCCCTTCGAGTAAAACAATCAACAATTCTATGGTATTGGTCCCATCCGGCCAGGATGCAATAGAATAGCTTCTCCATCTTTTATTAGGTTTTTCATGAATGGGAAGATCGAGAGTTACGAATTGGCCGGGGATAAAATCGAATGATTCCAGCTCCGGAATTGTGATCCAGAAGCGGCGGGTATTATAGGTTTCATTCTCTATCCTGGTCACTATTCCTTTTCTCCACGGTTGTAGGGCCATAAGCAGCTTTTTGACAAATTACGAAACAGTTTTAATGCCGTTAATCAATTAAGAAAGTTATCCACAATATTCGGCTATTGGCATAGTAGTTGGAAAATTAGATATAAATAATCTGATAATTCATATAATAATATTTTAGTCGGACGGTTTAGGTTAGAAGGCCGGTAGTCTTACCGGCCTTATTTATTGTGTTACCGTTAATTCTAACTTGCCTAATTTCTTAAGGCGAATTACTTTCCAGGTCTTGCCAATTTTATACAAAACGACCAGATCGTTTGTATTCGTATACCTGGTAACTTCTGCAAAGGAAGAAGAACGTATATATTTATCAGGTATCAACTGATATACATTATCTTTTGTTGCGGGTACTACCACTGTTGATTTCGGATTTGAAGGTATATTATAGTTAACTATGGTAACTGGTGTGTTATCAATTTTCCTATTATTTACCGTGAATCCTTTTCCATATATCCAGATTTCATCAGCCTCAACAGACGATCTTGAAGGACAAGTGAGATATATATAATAATTTAAATTCTGGCCTTCTATTTTCTTTTTAATCTCTTTTCCATTTTCATCGAGATCCCTGGCGGCCACTATTCCTTTGGAAACAGCTTGTTCATATCCAAATAATTTTACTTTCTGGGCATTTGTCTTTCCAGCTATTAACAGGAAAATACTAACTATATAATAGATATGTTTCATATTGATTAGTTGATTGAGTCTATTTAACCGGATGATTAAATACTATTCATTTCATAAGTCCCGGAATTAAAAAACCGTTAATAAAAAAAGAGGCAATCGCATGCCTCTTTTTTTATTATCATCTATAATTTACTTTAATGCCTGATCAGTTTTTGTATATACCTGTACTTACCATCTTCGCTGGTAATATTAAGTATATAATTCCCCCTTGCATAAAGGCTTAGATCGACCGAACCATTTTGATATGGTGATTCATTATAATAAACTTGCTGGCCATTTACACTAATCACTTGAACTATTATCTTTTTAATTGTAAACATATTACCAATAGTATAATAGATCTTGTTAGCTGACAATGTCGGATAAGAACTGGTAATAAAATTCCTATCATTTGTAATAACAGGTATTCCTGTTACTATATTATCTGTAATATCAACTGCATCACCGATCTGCGCCATAAATGCTCCATCCCCATGTGTTCCCACAACCATTGTATTATCAGGCTGCCTGTTAACAAGTGATCTGATTATGGCTGCTTTCATTTGTCCACTGCCTTCCTGAACCCATGGAGTAGTATTACCGCTTAATGTTGTGGTACTATATAAGCCTACAGATGTTCCTACATAATATTCCACTCCAATGCTTCTTACTACTATGGCGCAGCTTTGTACAGATACAGGTTCCAATGCCCCATCCAGAACAGTCCATGTTGGAGTAGCTGAAGTAGCGTTACCTGACCAGAATATATTCTGTACGGTAGTACCGCCGCCATCATAATTTGATACTACGGCCATTACTGTATCTGGATTACGAGGATTAATTGCTATGCCGGCCACATAGCTGTTCGCTGTCATATTAGGAGGAGTAATATCAATCGGTGTTGCATTTGCAGGAGCAATATTTACATTGTCCAATCTAAAAACCCTTCCTGTATTAGTGCCAAAGTACAGATATTTAATTCCATTCTTCCTTTTGCTTACTGCCATAGAAGAAAAATCAGTAGTAGAAGGAATCGTGCTGCTTACTCCTGTCATTTCGGTCCAGGAATTCTGAGTAACAGTTGAAGCAGTTGTAGTTCTGAATAATCTGTTCTTGTTGTTATAATATAAATGTTCAGTAGAATCCGGATCAAGAGTGATCAAAGTAAGCCATTGACCATTTCCGTCCAATCCTGTCGGATTGATCTTGTCGAATGTATTGCTCTGATAATTCAACTGATTATTCGCCTGATCAAATTGCCAGATGAAATTACTTCTATAAAGTGTGCCCTGAGATACTGTAAGGTACATAGCCTGCTTCCAGGTAGTGCCTGTTTTTGTAAATCTGGAAATGGCAGCTCCTGCACCATCGCCTGATCCAAGTTGATTTTGTTCAAGAAAATCGGGAGCATTCAAATTTATCAATGTACCATTGTCCTGTGCACCACCAATAACCCAGAAGGCATCTGTATCGGGATAAATATTTATGAATTGGTATTGTAAAGTTTGCAATGTGCTGTCTAATGATTTCCATACAACCGTGTCTGCCATTACACCATTTGTAGTTTTCTGCACACCGCCATCATCAACGGTGATCAAAGTATTAGTAGATCCCGGCAGAAAATAAATACCATGTATGTCAGGGTGATGATTTGGATAAATAAAGTTTGATCCATTCGGGAAGAAACCTTTACCATAGCCACCCATTCTATGAAATATCAATGATGGAATAGTTTGTGACAGATCTACTCTTTCGAGGACCGTGCCACCCATAAAGAGAATATTATCATTATCCGGCTTCACGGTGAGTGACATATTAAATCCATTAAACTGGGTAGTATAAGGATCAATACCAGCTTCATTATAATTTGGCTCATCCTGAACATAATTATTCAGATTGGTCCATGTATAGCTTGTGGGTGTACCTGAAGAAATGTCTGCACGGAATAAATCTGCTTCCGGCTTAGGACTTGCTGCCGCAGCATCGTTTCCATTTTTATAAAAGGCAAATAATTTGGTGTTGGCATTATTTAATGCTAATACAATTCGCCCCCATTTCCCAT
>JBJMLT010000600.1:0-11794 GCA_045805165.1 Flavisolibacter sp. | reverse complement strand
TACGAAGTAAGAGGTAAAAAAATAAAGCAGTCCCTTATTACAAAATCGTTGAGTGGAACAAAAATACCAAAAGTGGTATTGCCAAAATATAAAGATTGGGGCGACCTGCTAAGATGGCAATTGGAAGAAAATATTCCAGGTGAGTTTCCTTATACCTCCGGAGTATTTGAATTAAAAAGGCAGGGTGAAGATCCTACCAGAATGTTCGCAGGAGAAGGTGGGCCCGAGCGCACCAATAAACGATTCCATTATGTTTCATTGGAACAACCTGCCAAACGTTTATCTACCGCTTTCGATAGTGTTACCTTATATGGTGAGGACCCCGATTATCGTCCGGATATTTTTGGTAAGATTGGAAATAGCGGCGTTAGCATTGCTACAGTAGATGATGCCAAGAAACTATATAGTGGATTTGATCTTTGCGATCCTAAAACTTCTGTATCCATGACCATTAATGGTCCCGCTCCAATGCTGCTGGCTTTTTTTATGAACGCAGCCATAGACCAGCAATGTGAAAAATGGATCAGTGAACATAACAAATGGCATTTAGTTAATGAAGCATTTGAACGCAAATACAAATCATTGCCCAAACCATCTTATTATAATCCTTCTTCGCCAGAACGGCTTCCGGAAGGAAATAACGGCTTAGGATTAAAGCTTTTGGGCCTTAGTGGAGATGAAGTATTGCCTGCGGAAGAATATGGAAAAATTAAAACTGAAGCCCTGGCACAGGTTAGGGGAACAGTGCAGGCCGATATTCTTAAAGAAGATCAGGCACAGAACACCTGCATCTTCTCAACAGAATTCGCTTTGAAGCTAATGGGCGATGTACAGGAATATTTTATTCAGAATAAAGTAAGGAACTTTTACAGTGTTTCCATTTCAGGATATCATATTGCGGAAGCCGGAGCGAACCCAATTACCCAACTTGCCTTTACACTTTCTAATGGATTTACCTATGTAGAATACTACCTCAGCAGAGGCATGCATATAGATGATTTTGCACCCAATCTTTCCTTTTTCTTTAGTAATGGCATGGATGCTGAATATAGCGTTATTGGCCGTGTTGCCAGAAGGATATGGGCCAAAGCAATGAAGAATAAATACAAGGCGAATGACCGTTCACAAAAATTAAAATACCATATTCAAACTTCAGGCAGAAGTCTCCATGCTCAGGAAATTGACTTTAATGACATTCGAACTACTCTTCAGGCCTTATATGCTATTTATGATAACTGCAATTCGTTACATACAAATGCTTATGATGAGGCTATAACTACTCCAACAGAAGAAAGTGTAAGAAGAGCAATGGCCATCCAGCTGATCATAAACCGTGAATTAGGCTCAGCTAAAACAGAGAATTTTATTCAGGGCTCATTTGCCATAGAGGAATTAACAGACCTTGTAGAAGAAGCAGTACTATCTGAATTCGATCGGATTACAGAAAGAGGCGGAGTTTTAGGAGCAATGGAAAGAATGTATCAAAGAAATAAGATCCAGGAAGAAAGCCTCTATTATGAACACCAAAAACACACCGGAGAATTACCACTTATAGGAGTAAATACTTTCTTAAATAAAAATGGTAGCCCCACCATTCTGCCCGGAGAAGTCATCCGTTCAACACAGGAAGAGAAAGAACAGCAAATACAAAACTTGCAATCTTTCTGGAAACGTAATGAAAAAGAAAATTCAAAAGCATTGCAACGATTGAAAGAAGCGGCAATAAATAATCAGAATCTTTTTGCTGAATTAATGGAAACAGTAAAATATTGTTCTCTCGGACAAATTACTCACGCATTGTATGAAGTTGGAGGACAATATAGAAGAAGCATGTAATACGATTTTAAATTGCAGATTTCGGATTGCAGATTTGGGGAATCTACCCATAGCCTACAAATCCACCGTCAACAGTCACAGTCGAAAGTCACAGACCAAACCTCTCTTCTATCAGTAAACCCTGAACTGTTAACTATTAACTAAACATTCACGAATCCCCGATTCCCGATCATTGACGATTGACGATTCACGATTGACGAATGACCTCGATATCGTAATTTGTACATTTTTAAATACTGTTACAAGAATCATGAGAATTGAACGTTTCAGGTTACCATCCATACTACTATTTTATATTTTACTTTCTACCTCCCTTAAAGCCCAATTGATTGACACTACTTTAAATAAATATGCGAATAATTATTCGCAGGAAAAAGCATACATCCATTTTGATAAAGCAACTTACTATCCGGGCGAAACAATTTGGTTTAAAGCTTATTTAATGGAAGGGGTCCTTCCTGCTGAAAGCAGTAAAACATTTTACATTGACTGGGTATCAGATAATGGGAATGTACTTTATCATACAGTTAGTCCGCTGGTCGATGGCATAACAAATGGACAATTTGATATCCCAGCCACATTTACAGGAAATTACATACACGTTCGTGCATATACTAAATGGATGTTGAATTTCGACACTGCTTTTTATTATAATAAAGACCTTAGAATAATTGGAAAAAGCACTTCTGTTACTAAATCATCCAGGCCTTCTGCAATTGCATCTATTCAATTTTTCCCTGAAGGAGGTGAAGCTGTAGATGGAGTTCCAAATCGTGTTGCATTTAAAGCAAACGACCAATGGGGAAAGCCGGTCCGCATAAGAGGTGTTATTCAATCAGCTAAAGGTGTATTTGTTGATTCATTAAGAACTTTGCATGATGGCATGGGTTCCTTTTTATTTATTCCACAGGCCGCAACCTCTTATGTTGCCAAATGGAAAGATGAAAAAGGAGCTGAGCATACAACCGATCTGCCTTCAATAAAAAGTTCAGGTATTTCGGTGCAGGTTACTGTATCTGGATCAAAACGGTTCATTAAATTAAACAGCTCCGCAAATGCAGGAGACAATTTGAAATTGCTGCATCTTATAGGCACTATGAACCAGCACATTGTTTTTAAAACGGACGCAAATTTACCACCAGGAGAAAATGTCCAGAAGATAGTTCCCACGGCTAACCTTCCTTCCGGAATATTAATTATAACTGTATTTGATGCAGGTTGGAATGCTGTTGCTGAAAGGATCACCTTTGTCAATAACCATGAATATGCATTCATGCCTTCAATGGAAGTACAGCATTGGGGCTTAAGTAAAAGAGCCAGAAATGAAGTGCAAATAAAAATCCCTGACAGCATTCAGGTTGCTAACTTGTCAGTATCTGTTACTGATGGAGCAATTGAAAGAGATACGTCAGACAATATTATTTCACATTTATTATTAACGGCGGACCTTAAAGGATATGTATATAATCCTACCTGGTATTTTCAGCAAACTGATGAAGTATCATCTCAGTTACTTGATCTGGTTATGCTCACCAATGGATGGAGAAGATTTAAATGGGAAGATGTGGCTAAAGGAAAATATCCTGTAATACATTACCCCAGGGATACATCTTATCTAAGCTTGTCAGGCCAGGTGTTTGGAGTAAGTAAAAGTCAGATCAATAGTTCAGACAATATCATTTTACTTATAAAAAATAAAGATAGTAGTACGAAAATGGTTGTTATGTCTTTAAATACTAAAGGAGAATTCAATGATCCAACCATGGTATTTTTTGACACGTTGCATATTTATTACCATCTTAAATCTAAATACTTCAGCAATGCTGAAGCAAAGTTTATGACGGAAAGGCTGCCTCCCGCCAACTATTCAGGTAAGAGTTTGTTCAGAGGAGACCTTTTAAATTATGATACTACCGGATTCTATCATCATGCCCAAATGGCTTCAGAAGCATTAAGATTTCAGGAACAGCTAAAAAGTAAGGTACTTGAAACAGTTACTGTACGAGCCAAAACTAAATCCCCTGTTCAGATCCTTGACGATAAATACACATCCGGATTATTTAAAAGTAGTGATAGTTACAATTTCGACCTCCTAAATGATCCTCTCTCCAATTCTTACCAAAACATTCTTTATTACCTTACTGGTAAAGTTGCCGGTCTTCAAATAAATGCTTCATCTACTCCACCCTCTTTGTCGTGGAGAGGTAGCTCGCCTACATTATTTTTGGATGAAGTTCAGTCAGATGTTGAAATGGTTAACTCCATTCCTGTTTCTGATGTTGCTTATATAAAAGTAATTCGCCCGCCATTTGTAGGCGCAATAGGGGGTGGTGCCGGTGGTGCCATTGCCATTTATACAAGAAGAGGAAATGATGTCCAAAATAAACCCGGACAGGGCCTTTCTACCGCCAGTGTAGCAGGCTACACTCCTCTTAGACAATTCTATTCTCCCAATTACGATAGATTCGATCCAAGGAACGAGCAGCCAGATGTAAGAACAACATTATACTGGAGCCCTACTATAACCATAGATCCTAAAACGCATATAGGTCGCATTACTTTTTATAATAATGACCTGACAAAATATTTCCATGTTACTATAGAAGGAATGACGAAGGATGGATTGCTGACTCATTTTGAAGAAACAATGGAATGAGCAATTAGCTAATTGGAATTACAATAATTTAATTTGTTTATGTACAATAAGTTAGCAGGCTCTACTTTAAATAAATTGTGCTAAATATTAAGATGATCGAATCCTTCCCTGATGTCATCTTCCAATTATACAGGTTCACCGATTATTGTAGTTAAAGCTTTTAGCTGATAATATCTTTGGTCATCCTTTGTAAAAACATAAAGTTTTCAATCCAATATCTGAAGAACCAGCTACCATCACAAATCACCTGAGAGCGAAATTTTACTTGGGTCCAACCAAAACTATCTGAGTATAAGCGAGCCTTTGGCTCGCTTTTTTAATTTCTAACTTCCTCTTTGAGAGCCTCCGGTCATTCCTTTTTTCGTAAAATTCCCTTGGCCTTTAGAATTCTTATTGGTAATAAATTTTGAACCCTGATTGGCATTTTTAGAGTTTTTACCGCCAGAGCCTTTTTTACCGCCTTTGTTATCCTTTGGAGTTAATAATCCCATAGTAATTATTTTATCGCTACAAATGTAGACTTTTTGACACTTTTATACTCTATATAGCTGTTTTTCAACGATAAGTAAAAAAAATGCAATAAGCATGGCTTATTGCATTAAAGATTTAAAAATAATATACGATTAGTCAACTGTTCTTCTGCCACTGATAAGACTAAGAACAAAGAGAATTAAAAAGATAAAGAATAAGATCTTAGCAATACCGGCTGCTCCGGCAGCAATACCACCAAAGCCAAATATGGCAGCTATAATAGCTATTACTAAAAAAATGATTGTCCACCGTAACATATGAATTAGTTTTTAAAGTGAAATAATAATGTTATTTAGACATAAAGCATGCCAGCGAAATTATCCTTACCTCATCCTCATAAAATGAATTTTAGAACCGTTCTCAACATTCACATACATTCTTATGCCAGAGCCTCCTTATTATCATGATTCAGGGGTATATTTAGAGTCTCATTTCGAAGGACTGATATTTTGGACAAAAAATACCTATTAACTGCTTTATACAGACTAATCGTTTGTTTAGTTCTTTCTACATTTTTATGTAAAGAGCTAAATGCTCAGCTATGTACAGGAAGTCTTGGAGACCCTGTAGTGAATATTACATTTGGATCAGGTCCTAATCCGGGAAATTCATTAAATGCTGCTACAACAAATTATACCTACGTTAGTTCAGATTGTCCTAACGATGGAATGTATACAATTATAAACAAAACATCAGCATGTTTTGGAAATACGTGGCACTCTGTTAACCAGGATCATACCGGTGACTCCAATGGCTACTTTATGCTTGTTAATGCATCGTTCACTCCCAGTGATTTTTATCTTCAAAAAGTGGACGGACTATGCGGGAATACTACCTATGAATTTGCTGCGTGGATAATGAATATGTGCCTGACAGATGACAGAATTAAACCGAATATTACTTTCAGGATCGAGAAAATTGATGGAACTGTCTTACAGACATTCTCAACAGGAGATATAAGTATAACTCATTCTGCACAATGGAAGCAATACGGCTTCTTTTTTAAGACTCCGGTTAATACATCATCTGTTGTAATTAGAATGACAAACAATGCACCTGGCGGCATAGGAAATGATCTGGCTCTTGATGATATTACTTTCAAACCTTGTGGCGCCTCCATAAGTGCTTCTGTAAATGGAACTGGTAATACTACACTTGATGTTTGCGATGGAGCAACTTCTGATATAAACCTGACTGCTTCGGTTTCAGCTGGATATAATGCTCCTGTTTTTCAATGGCAGCTTAGTACGGATAATGGAGCTTCCTGGAAAGATATACCAGCAGCAAATCAATTAAGTTATATTAGAAAAGCTACTTCGAAGGGAAGTTATATTTACAGACTTACAGTAGCTGAAACAGGTAATATTGGAATTACGGGTTGCCGTGTCGCTTCAAATCCTGTAAGCATAAATATTCGTTCTAATCCTGAATTGCAGTTAACCAGCGACTCCGTTGTATGTGAAGGAGCTAATCTGTCCCTTAAGGCATCGATCAAATTCTTTTCACCTGGTCCATGGGATACGGTTTGGTCAGTTCCAAATGCGGGAATGAATATTTCATTTTATTCTTCACAAATTGATTCTACTTCTCTCTATTCAGCCAACATAACAAAAATTATTAAAACTACTGGTTCTGATGCAGGGACCTATTCACTTTCAATTGCCAATAAATACGGTTGCAAAGCGTTTGCTGCCACAGCAGTATCTATCAGATTAAAACCTACTGCTAATTTTACACTCTCCAGTCTGTCCTGTGAAAAAAGAACAACTGCTTTCTCAGATCTCTCAGGAGGGCATGCACCATTAAATTCCTGGTATTGGGATTTTGGCGATAATTCTACCGGTAATGAACCGAATCCTAACCATATTTTTAATGAAAGTAAAATTTATACGGTCAGGGAAGTAGTAAAGGATGCTAATGGATGCTTAAGCGATACCGCTATTTATGGCATTCAGGTTAATGCTTTACCTGATGCGGATTTTGTATTACCCAAAATCTGCCTCGCAGATCCTTTTGCTTCATTTATAAATTTGTCAGCTATAAGTGATCACACCGAAAATAGTTTCACCTATTCCTGGAATTTTGATGATGCAATTTCAGGAAATCTGAATACATCTGTTGATAAAGATCCAAAACATAAGTACAGTGCTACAGGGAATTACAATGTTCACCTTGCAGTTACTTCTAAAGACGGCTGTAAAAATGATTCAACAAAATTATTTACTGTGAATGGCGTAAAGCCAAAAGCATTATTTAATATAGATAATTCAGGAGTCTTATGTAGTAAAGATTCAATAGGTATTTCAAATGCTTCAACTGTAGATTTCGGAAGCATAGTTAAAGTGGAAATTTATTGGGACTATGGCAATGATCCTTTAAATAAGCTTACAGATACACTTCCATTTAATAATAAGGTATACAATAACAATTATTTTTCTCAAACCAATCAATCCTCAAAGGATTTTATTATTCATTATATAGCCTATTCTGGTATCTCGTGCATGAATCAGATCTCTAAAACGGTAACGATTCAAAGAAGTCCGGTGGTTCAATTTGGCCCTGTACCTTCTGTATGTGAAGAAGTTGCTCCTTTTTTAATAACTGAAGCCATTGAAACAACTGGTACTTCAGGAGCACCATCATTTACAGGAGACGGTATGAATAAAAATGGTTTATTTAATCCTTCAGCTGCTTCAAAAGGCCTTCATAGTATTCATTATACTTATACTACCAATGCAGGTTGCAGTGCATCCACAGAACAGAATATTCTGGTTTATCCAAAGCCTGCTGTAAATGCTGGGCCTGACAGAGTTGCCATTAAAGGCACCTATATTACTCTTCATGCGAGTGCTTCTGGTAATAACTTAACTTATTCTTGGATACCTGCCGCAAGTATTGATAATCCCGCAATCCTTGATCCGGGAGTATCGCCAACTTCTGATATAACGTATACATTAACAGCTACATCTTCTGATGGTTGTTCTAATCAGGACAATGTTTATATAACAGTTACTAATAGATTATATATCCCAACTGCTTTTACCCCCAATGGAGATGGCTTGAATGATGTATGGAAATTGCCTTCTCTTGAATCCTATCCTAATGCGCAGGCATGGATCTATGATAGGTGGGGTAATCTTATATTTCATTCTTCCGGTGCAACTGTTTCCTGGGATGGTAGCTTTAATGGAAAGCCTCAGCCTGCAGGATCATATATCTATCTTATCGACCTGAAAAACTCAAGTCCGATTTTAAAAGGAACTATTACTTTGATTCGATAAATAGTTTGACCGGCCAGTATTATTTTATTTATCCTGTCCCATAATTGAAAAAGAAAATATCTTTGTTGCTGTAAACTTTTAGGATATGAGTATCACTGCACGTATCCAAAACTGGACACACTCCAATTACTCCCTTTTCTTACTAATTGTAAGAACCATTTTAGGGCTGATCCTTTTAATAAAAGGGATTTATTTTATAAGCAATTCGCAGCAGTTAAAAGATATGATCCTTAACAGTCGTTTTGCTGCTGGTGTCACCTTTTTAGCTGCCTATACCACTTTTGCACATCTCTTCGGAGGCGTATTTATTATACTGGGATTGTTTACAAGAATGGCCGTAATACTGCAAATACCTGTTTTGATCGGAGCTCTATTCTTTATAATTCCACGTCAGGCTTTTTTAAATTTCTGGCCCGAATTGATCCTTTCTATAATTGTATTATTCTTACTTATATTTATTTTAGTAAAAGGAAGCGGTGAAATTTCCATGGAAGAATATCTTAAAAAGAACTTACTTTAATTTTTACTGCTTTTATAACCCATTTATCACTTCTGTTTTTATCTATTTATAAAATTCGTTTTCCTTTGTCCGGAAAATAGAACGTCGTTCGTTATTACTAAATACTCTAATCAATAAAATAAAAAGATTTATTATGGAAAAATTTATGCTCATTTTTCAAGGGGGTGACAGACCTCAGCAATCTCCGGAAGCAATGCAAGCTCAAATGGGTAAATGGATGGCCTGGATCGATAAATTAAGTAAATCAGGTAAATACATTTCAGGCGAACCTTTAGTTCCAGGCGGAAAAGTTATAAAAGGTGCCAATAAATCTGTAACCGATGGACCATTTAATGAAGGAAAAGAAGTTGTTGGAGGTTTCTTTTTAGTAAATGCCAATAATTTTGATGAAGCTATTGAAATATCGAAAGATTATCCTGACTATGACTTAGGTGGAAGTGTTCAGGTTAGGCAGGTAATGAAAATGAATATGTGATTTAAAAAATAATTCCCTCTGTCAGGGAATTATTTTTTTATTTTTAAGTTTCTGCTTCTTTGCTCAATGGCTAAAAAAAATAAACAGGAATCGTCTTCTAAAAAAACAGTTACTCCTCCTAAAAAGAGTGCAATGCCTGCATGGGAAAAGTCCTCAGAAGAATTGATCAAAAAGTTTTATGCGGCTTTACCGGAAGATAATAAGGTTGAAAGAAAGAAATTGTTTGGCTATCCTTCTGCATTTGTGAATGGAAATATGGCTGCAGGCATGTTTCGCCAACATATTATAGCCAGGTTGGATGAAAAGGAAAGGAATGAATGGGTCACAAAAAAAGGAGCTTCAATATTTGAACCCATGACTGGAAGGGCGATGAAGGAATATATAGTTTTACCTGAAGAAGTTGTACAACAATCTGTTCTATTAAAGAATATTTTACAGAAGGCTATTAATTATGCCCTTTTATTAAAGCCTAAAGAAAAAAAGAAAAAATAAGAGAGTTTTTTAATTTTACTACTCTTCTTTTTACACTTGTCGGATAATGAAATTATATTTCAGCAGATAGACCATCTTTTCCGTTATGAATCCGGAAAAATGATATCTGTATTATCACGCCTGTTAGGTTTAAGTAATATTGAAACCGCTCAGGATATAGTTCAGGATACATTGCTTCAGGCAATGAATAGCTGGAGCTTTGGAGGCATTCCGGATAATCCATCTGCATGGTTATACAGAGTTGCAAGAAATAAAGCAATTGATTATTTACGAAGAGAAAAAAGATTCAGGGAATTAACACCACAGTACCAATATCAGCAAACCATTGAAAATGTCAATGGCCTTATTGAGCTATTTGATGATAATGAAATAGAAGACAGTCAGCTAAGAATGATTTTCGCCTGCTGCCACCCTGCTATACCTGTCGAATCGCAAATCGCTTTGGCTCTAAAAACTTTATGTGGCTTAAGTGTTTATGAAATAGCCCGTGCTTTTTTAACTAACGATGAAACCATCTCTAAAAGAATATACAGGGCAAAAGAAAAAATAGTAGCTGAACAAATTCAACTGGAACTGCCTTCGGCAGAACATCTTCCAATGAGGATGGATGCAGTCCTTCGCTCTTTATATTTATTATTTAGCGAAGGATATAATTCTTCACATACAGATCACCTGATAAGAGAAGAACTTTGTGAAGAAGCTATTCGCCTGACGTACCTGTTAACCAGTCATCCTAAAACCAATACTTCTACTGCCAAAGCCCTGATAGCCTTATTTTGTTTCCAGGCTTCAAGGTTAAGAACAAGATTGGATCAGGATGGTGAGATTATATTATTAAAAGATCAGAACAGATCGAACTGGTTTAAGCCATTAATGGAAAAAGGTTATTATTACCTGGAATCTGCACTTGAAAACGGAGAAACTTCCATCTATCATTTACAGGCAGGCATTGCATCTGTTCATGCCTCTGCACCTTCTTTTGATAAAACAGAATGGCCCACCATTTACCACCTGTATACGGTACTTTATGAGCTGCAGCCAGATCCGGTTATCGCATTAAACAAGGCAATTGCTGCAGAATATGCAGTTAGTAGATCGCAGGCATTGAAAGAATTAAAACTAATAACTGAGTTGGAAAATTATTATCTGTACCATACAACTCTCGGTGAGATTTATTCACAGGTAGGTGAAAAGGACATTGCCAAAGCTCATTTAGAGAAAGCATTAAAACTTACTAAAAGTAAAAAAGAGCATGATCTGCTATTAAGAAAAATGGGAAGTATAGATGTATAGCTCTATTAATAGTCAACTATTTGCCTTAAATGATGTTCTAAATGATCTACATAATCAATAATGTACCAGCTTAATGTTTCCTTCCTTCCATCTCTTGATACTCCTTTTCTATTTAATTTATCTGGTGTAATGTTTATCATAAGTTCGGAAAGGTGCTCATTATAATATCGCCAGAATTCTATTAAATGATAACTATCCAGTTTATTATAATTGCTTGCAAGGTTCCAATCGTCCTGATTATAAAATATCACCGGTTCATTTTCAAACTGGATTCTTATAAATCTTTGATGGTTATTAGAAGCGCTGTCAATTAAATGTCCCAATATTTGTTTTTTGCTCCATTTACCAGGTGCAGGTATTTTACAGAGATCATCTTCATTTAAGTTCTTTAATCTAGAAGGGATCATTGAGCATAAAAAAGCTAAGCGGGACGAGGCCGATTGTATGGTCATGTGGTATTAGTAGTATTAGTAGTATTGGTTGTATTGGTTGTATTCGTTGTATTCGTTGTATTAGTATTATAAGTAGTATTCGTTTTAATAGTGGGTATTAGGTGGATTAGTATTATTTAGTAGTAGTCGAAGTCTTAAATACGGGCCACATCTACTACGATTACTACAATTACTACTTATACTACCAATACTACTTCTACTACTAATTAGTAGTCTTAAATAACAACAACTCTACTACTATTACCACAATTACTACCT
>JBJMLT010000599.1:0-3820 GCA_045805165.1 Flavisolibacter sp. | reverse complement strand
TAATGAATAATTAAAATCGGTCCTGAAATTTGATTGCTTTATCCGGAAGGATAATTTATACGCGTTAACAGGATCTGCTGTACCTGTTACTGAATATTGATAGCGATCTGAACCCGCTGTAAACAATCCATAAAATTTATTATTGAAAATATGCTTCCATTTAGCATTAAAATTCAGGTTGTCATAAGTATAAGTAGTGTCCTTATTCAAACTGAACTTATCATAGCTGCGATAACCAGTCAGGTATATACTATTTTTTGCATTGATCTCATGGGTCAGGTGAACTGTAAAATCATAAAAAGTGGCTGAACTGTTCTGATAAGCGGAATTAGGTATCTGATGTAATAACCAATCTGAATAGCTGGAGCGACCGCTTATTATAAATGATGTTTTGTCCTTTATGATCGGACCTTCTATAGTGAGTTTACTCGTTAAGGGGCCAATTCCTCCTGTACCCGAGAATTTTTTATTATTTCCGTCTTTCCCTGTTACATCGAGTATTGAGGATAACCTGCCACCAAATTTTTCAGGGATGGCGCTTTTGTATAATTCAACTCCTTTTACTACATCAGGATTGAATGCAGAAAAAAAACCAAATAAGTGAGTGGGATTGTAAATAGTAGCATCATTAAAAAGAATCAGATTTTGGTCTGTAGATCCTCCTCTTACATTAAATCCTGAACTGCCTTCTCCAACAGAAGTTACACCAGGTAGGGTTAATACAACTTTCATTATATCCGCCTCTCCGAATACAACAGGCACCTGCTTAATATTTTTGATGAGCAAGCGGTCCACTCCCATTTGAATGCTTCTTGTATTTGAATTCCTTTGAGCCATTACAATTACTGTCTTAAGGGTTGGAATAAAATCTATCATGTCTATATTTAGCTTGCCATCTGAATAGATCTGAATGCGACGTTTGGTAGTTTGCATGCCAAGGCTATTAATAGTTAAAACATGCCTTCCTTTAGGGATGATCAATGAATAATAACCATATTGGTCAGTGTTAGCTCCTGAAGACAAGCTATCAATATAAACTGAAGCGCCTGATATAGCTTCACCATTCTTTGCATCACGTACGTAACCTGCTAGTGTTGCCATTCCATTACTTGTAATGTTTGACTTTATTCCAATTTCAAAAAGACGATTCTCTACTGGCAGCTTATTTTTATTCCTGCTGTTTATTTCCTGAACCATTGGCTCTTTTATGGAAATTGAATCTGTAACCGACATAGAGTGGTTAAAATAAGAAATGGGTAGGTCTGTACTTATTGATATATATTTTGTAATGTAAAAAGATTCACCATCATAAGTAATTTTAAACGGAGTATTTTGAAATACTTTCTCCAATAATTCCTTTGCAGTTACATTTTTAGCTTGTATTGAAACAATAAAACTATCCAGGTCATCTTGTGAATAATATAGCTGAAGTTTAAAAATGCTGTCAATCTTAAATGCGAATTCTTCAAAATGCAAATTTGAATAATTTACGTCAGTGCGCTTATTATCCTGGCAAAAGGTTCTACTGGAAATGCAAAGGGTGATGATTAAAAGATATATCCTGAAAATTCGCATTATTATTTTTTTAATTGATCGTACCAGGATGTAATACGAATGATGGTTTTCTCCGGCTCTTTTTTAAATTTCAACTTACTTGCTTTATAAAAAGAGTTTATTTCTTTATTTCTTTCTTTAAATACATTAAACAAGGTCCTTTTATTGTCAATATTTAAATAATTTCCGTCTTTAAGAATATAATAAATGTCATACTGCGTGAAATGGTAGGGATCTTCAGTTTTAAATGCTCTTTCAATCTGCTTTCTTCTTTTTATCAACAGTTTGATAGTGCCATTATAGGCTAATTCATAAAATCCAGGAGCTGGAAGTTTTAAATTAGTTGAATCTGTGATAAGGTTTATAAATACATGATTCATTATTGAAAAGCTGTCAATACGCTCATTAAGTAATTTAACATTTAAACCCTGATAACCTTTTATGATTATTTCGTTTGCTACGAGATCATATGCTATAGGAATATTATAGTACATTATATGGTCGTAGCCAATATATCCCTTTTGAAATTCTTCTGAAGCATAGAAGGGGAAACCTGTAACATCAGGGTAAGAACCTGTGTATTCACTTCCATTGTATAACTGTGAGCTTCCACCTACAAGTTTTGAATACAGCTGGATATTGTAAGAATTGGAAGACTGTTTATTTGCTGTGTCATTCGTATTAATTTGGCAAAAGCAACAGGCAGGAAATAGTAAAATTATAAGTGATCTTATCTGGTATAGTATCAATGGAGTATAGTAATTGTTTAATTGACAGTATTTGAGAAGGAAACGCTGCAAATGTAGTAAGCAATAACGAACCGTCAATGTGGGAGTAAAAGCTTCCAGCTACTTAGCCCCAAGACCTTAAAGCAGTCTGACTTATGGTTGAAGTTTTCCTTGTTAACTTGTTAACTTATCAACTTGTCAACTCTTATACCTACCAACAAAAACAGGCGGTAGAAACCGCCTGACTAATGCTATTAACTATCAAAAATGTTCAGGAACGAGGAGAACTTCATTCCGCACATGAGAAAATGAGACACAAATGTGATGAATAAAATCACTTTATAAAATAGCATAAACATGTGGTAATGATGTGAGGGGAGGAAAGCTTCTAGCTTCTAGCTGCTAGCTAATAGCTGCTAGACGTCAATCGTCAATGTTGAAGATAAAATCCCGTTTTTACTATCGAAAGCCTTTCCTTGTCAACATGTCAACATGTTAACTTGTCAACTTGTCAACAAAACTCTTTCTTAAATAAACAATTATTCGCAATAAATAAGATAAAGTAAATTAGACAGAAACAGTATTGCCTGCTGCTGAATATTCCAGAAGAATAGATAAACGAGCTTCATATGCTTTGATTGGGGCGTGGACAATGAGATTAAAAGATCAGGACCTTTGTCAGATCTTGAGGAACCATAACACAACCAATAAAATAATAAGGAAAATTACTGCGTCGTAAAGGTCTTTACCATGATCTTTTTCAAGTTGCTTTTGTTTCATAGCGGTAGATGTTTAATATGAATAAATATTCATAGAACAATTGGAGTGCTATGATCTTTCAGGATTGGAGAAGGTTTTTAATAAGTATACGGTGTAGAACCGTTATGGTAAAGCTTTTCAGCAGGGATAGGACAATAACAAACCTAATATTCAAAGACTGAAATTGCAATAGGATTTTTACGAATTCTTTAGTTTTACGATTAAAAACAAAGCTTTTCCGCCTTAAATGTGGAAAACTTTGGGAACTTTATCTAACCAATAAATAAATGAAAAAAACAATTTTAACCCTTAAAGTCTATACAAAATGAAAGTTTCAGTCATCGCCTCCTCTTTTTTGTTAATAACTCTCATTGCCTGTAATGATCAGGCCTCAAACATTCAAAAAAATGACGATAAGAAAATGGATTCAACAAACACTGCTGCAACAGATAGCTCTTCAATTAAAGAAGAAAGCGTAAGCTATAATGCTAATGGGAAAACCATGAAAGGTTATGTAGTGTATGATCAAAACAAATCAGGAAAACGACCCGGCATCCTGGTAGTTCACGAATGGTGGGGATTAACTGATTATCCGAGAATGAGGGCAAAGGAATTAGCTAAATTAGGATATATAGCTATGGCTGTTGATATGTATGGTGATGGAAAAACAGCATCTAATCCGGACGAGGCCCAAAAAATGGCTACACCATTTTATAAAGATCCGCATTTAGCAAAAACAGGCCTGGATGCTGCATTAACCAAACTAAAAGAATATCCAC
>JBJMLT010000598.1:0-2880 GCA_045805165.1 Flavisolibacter sp. | reverse complement strand
TAATGAATAGGAAATGACTCCAATAACTTTTGGCGATCGCAATGTTTCAATAACATTATTAAATTTTATATCTGCCCCGTAAACATCAAAGGCAGATGTTCCATCTACTAAACGCACTCTTTCAGACGTAAATCCCGTAGAATACTGTGCAACGGATTCGTAAAGGTTTTTTTTGAAAAGAAGGAAAACATAGGCGGCAGCAATAGAAAGTAACGTCAATCCAACGATCAACCATTTCTTGCGCAGCCATACTTTAAGAAAGTACGAGAAATCCATAGTCTGAGGTTCAAATATTTATGTATACAAATTACAAATAACAGGCGGGTAAATTTTCAAAAACCCGGAAGCAATCTCCCGGGTTTGAAAATCAATGATATATGCCTGTTCCTTAATTTTTAATGATCCTGAAGGTCCTTTCTATTTTATTATTCCTGACAAAATTCAGGATGTACACTCCCCTGGCAAGTGTGGCAGATCCTAAATCAAATGTTTCTGTATGCGGTCCTTCCGATATATTTCCGAACTCTCTTCTTGCAATGATCTTGCCAGTTATATCATAAATGTTTATAGATATATCCGATTGTTTTTGCATTTCGAAATTTACCCTTAATGTGCTATTGAACGGATTTGGATAGATAGCTACAGATTTTATACTCTCGTCTGTTATATTCTTTACTTCTATATTATTGACGGTAGTTCCAATTATTGGGTTGCTTCCCTGCATGATCGTTGTAAGAGAAGAAACATTAGTATTTTTCTGTGTAATTAATGATGGATCATAATATTCAATAACGAGAGAACTTTGGAAGCCATAAACAGATGTTGGAGGTGCGGAAACATCTACATAGATCTCTCCATTTTCATTTGGAATTACATTATCAATATATACCGCTCTTGAATTCGCATTATAGCAATTTAGGTAAACAGTCCTACCATTTATTGTATAAGTTGTTGTGAAATCTGCAATATAACCCCATTTAAAGCTGCCGAAGAACCATAATCTGTACGCTTTTGATTGATCCAGCCCAACAAGTTTGTAGCTGCTTATCTGGTTTACATCACACCAGAAAGTACTTCTGATCACATTATCCGGATATACGCCACTATTATTACCTGTTATATTTCCTTCATCATGTTCATCATTAAAGTGAGTCAGCATATTCAGTGAAAATCCTGTATTCTTTCCAATATTATCTTTAAGATTTGCGACTACTGTTCCTTCAGCCAGTTGCTGACTTGTATTATTCCATGGCGCTGGACCTGGAGATTCACCAATATCAAAATTCAGATAGACGATCCTCTTCGACATGATTACATTGACAATATTGCTGTAATCGCTGAAAGTGCTTCCATTTTTCGCCCTGACTCTATAATAGTATTTAGTACTTGGTAGCAGATTAACATCTTTGAAGGTGGTTACATTGGCTCCTACAGTTGCAACAAGACTAAATGATCCTGTAGTACCGCTGGCTCTCCATATCTCAAATCCTGTTTCATTATCCGAACGATCAGACCACATTAGTTTAGCTCTTGCAGTGGAATCTGGTATTACCGATAAATTGATAGGATTCAAAATAGGAATTGTAGGATCATATTCCTCAAGGACCAATGCATTTAATAAAGCCCATGGTGCAGAGGTATCTTTCGTCATCACAACTGTAATCTTACCATTGGCATCTGCCGTAAGACCATTAAGTTGTGCCGTCTGATTACTGTTGTAACGGGCATCTATCGTAATGGATTTCGTTCCTGAAGTAAATTTAGTTTTAGCACTTACACCTGTATTAATGCTGCTCATAATAGCAACATTATATTTCTTATTCGATTTTAATCCTGAGAAGATCAGATTTCTTGGACTTGTGGTAGACTCATAGAATGCTCCGAATATGACAGGGTCAGGATAAACGCCGCTGTTATTTCCGGTGATCATTCCACCTGTAAATCTGCCTGCAAATTGATCTACTATTGTGAAATTATAGCCCGAAGAAGAATCACTTTCATCCTTAAGATTGCTTAGTACCAGATTTGGGAATGGATAAGATAATAGATTATTCCATGGCTTGCCAGCTGGTGCCTCCGTTTCAGTTCCAATATTTACATAAATCGAGCGTGTATTTTTATCATTCACAATTACACTGAACGATTGAGATGTTGACCCACCATAATTATCACTTAAGGTTACAGTAACATTATTATAAACACCAATATTGTTTGCCGTTGGGTTAAACACTATTTGTCCTGTACCGTTTCCAGTGCTTTGGTATTGTGCAAATGAAGGAAGGTTCGAAGTGCTCACTGTTAAAACCTCTCCCGGATCATCGGAACCGGTTATTACTAATGTGGCAGTATTTCCTGCCTTCATAAACACATTATTTAATGTATTCAGTACAGGAGCTTTATTTAATGTTACCACTGAAACCTGACTTGTATATCCCGGATTTCCATTGGCATTGACCGCAAGTATTTTATAATAGTAAGTAGTCCTGCTCAAAACAGTTTTATCAGTATAAGTTGTTTCATTCGGATTACTGATGCCACCGTTCAATAATGTAAATGTTCCCGTAGTATCAATTGCTCTGTATATTTCGTAACGGCTTTCATTATATGCTACATCTGTCCATCTAAGTTTAACAGATCCATCCGTTTGTGCCGTAGCGGTAATGCCAGTAGGCTTTAATGGTACCGTTCCATCATCAAATACCTGGCTTACTACAACAGAATTTAACCAGCCCACACCTGCATTCACATCTTTCTTCATAGTGAATGTTATTGTTCCCGCAGTATCCGGTAACAGTCCGGAGAAGGTAACCGTGTTTTGTTGATTGTTCTGAACATGCAATGACTTGGCAACTCCATTTATAATATATATAGTATTGCCAT
>JBJMLT010000597.1:0-3360 GCA_045805165.1 Flavisolibacter sp. | reverse complement strand
TTTAACAGGTAATACATTGTCGGTATTAAATACCACAGATGGAATAATATCCTTTTTTGAATCTACTGCCAGCTTAAAAGCACCATCATGGAATTTTTGCAAGGTTTCTTTTGTTTTATTCCTTGTGCCTTCTGGATAGATACACATATGCAATCCCAATTGCAAAACTTCTTTCATTCTGTTGTAGCTTAATCTTCGGCTTTCTTCATTCTTTCTGTCAACCAGCACGCTTCCGCTTTTATAAATAGTTCCAAAAAATGGGATCTTCGCCATCTCTGCTTTAGCAATGGTTTTATTTGGTCCTGGAATCCCCGGACTGGTAAGAGGCACATCCATAAAGGATCTATGGTTACAAACCACTACATAATTTTCACCTTCTTTAAAATTCTCCTTTCCTTTAATGAATCTTCTTACTCCACTGAATACAAAAAAGAACTTCATCCATACATTTAATATTTTAAATACTTTGATTGTACGCTTTGGCTCTTTATACAATGTAGTGATCCATATTGGAATAAATACAATAAGCAGCGAGCCGGAGAAAAGAAGCAATGCCCAAACGGCGAATATTTTTCCCACAATCTTTTTAAAAACGTTCATTCTTTAAATATTTACAAAGCCCAGTCAATAGGATGGATTCCATTTTTCATCAGGTAGTTGTTTGTTTTGGAAAAATGCCTGCATCCAAAAAAGCCATTATACGCAGATAAAGGAGAAGGATGGGCCGCTTTTAATACATAATGTTTTTTCAGATTGATCAACTCCATTTTTTCCTGAGCAAACTTTCCCCATAAAAGAAAAACTACTTTTTCTTTTATCTCTGATATTTTAGAAATCACGGCATTTGTAAATATATGCCAGCCGATCTTTGAATGACTCATTGGCTCTCCTGCTCTCACTGTAAGTGAGGCATTTAAAAGTAAGACTCCCTGTTCGGCCCATTTGGTAAGATCGCCATGATTTGGTAATGGGGAACCGGTATCTTCATACAATTCCTTAAATATATTTATAAGAGACGGAGGCTGGGAAATACCCTTGGGAACTGAAAAGCTTAATCCCATAGCCTGGTTAGGTCCGTGATAGGGATCCTGGCCCAGGATCACCACTTTTACATTCTCAAAAGGAGTTTTTTGAAAAGCATTGAATATCTGAGAGCCGGCCGGATAGATAATCTTACCCTGCGCTTTTTCAGTCTTTATATGATCTGCTATCTGCCTGAAATATGGTTTTTGGAATTCAACCTCGAGCATCTCTTTCCACGACGGCTCAATTTGTACCTTCATGAATGCCTTTTTAAAAAGGAAAGATATTAAATTTGAGGTGAGAAGAAGTTGACTACTTGAAAAGTTTACAAGTTAACAAGTTAACAAGTTGACAAGTTAACAGGTTAACAAGTTGACAAGTTAACAAGGAATTCCAAAACCTGTCAATCAAACCGAGTTAAAGCATTCACCATTGACCATTGACCATTGACCATTCACGATTCATGGTCTTGCAGCTAGCTGCTAGAAGCTGGTAGCTTTCTCCCAATTCCCAATTCCCAATTCCCAATTCCAAATTCCCGATTTAAAGCGTTCACATTCCCCATTAAAAGCGTTCATTATTTAACTATCACCTATTACACAGTCATTAATCCTCCAACTATAACCCTATAAACATCCATTTCAACTCTATCCTATAACATTAAAATGCTAACCACTAAATATGGCATATCTACCTCTCCTTTGTCTCTTTTCCCTCTTTCATCTCTTAGCAATAAAAAAAAGCCCGCATTGCGGGCTCTTTTTCTTTACTGATTCTGATCCGTACCTGTTGAAGGATTTATAGTTTTATTTTTTACTTTACCATTCTTCATCTTCATTATATGCTTCTTACCATCATCTGTAGTTGTCTTAATTTTCATTTTATCCTTTGCCTTATTTGAAGAGGAATTATTCATATCTCCATTATCAGTTGTAGCGCTACTATTATCAGTTGTAGCGCTGCCATTATCTGTTGTTGTAGTAGTAGCATTTACACCTGATGAATTATCTGTACTCGTTGCGCTGGTATTAGTAGTGTTTGTCGTATTAGTATTATCCATTGTACTGGTGCTGTTCATCGAACCATTAGTAGATTCCATTACTGATCCTCCATCACCATTCATAGTTTCAGTTCTCATCTGACCATTATCCAGTATCCTTATCAGATATGCATCTTGATTATCCTGCCCCTTGATTCTTGTAATATCATACACGTTTGGACCATAAGTGTTCTCTACTTTACTGATTATATCTGCAGGTACCTGGGTTTCAATAACAGGAAGAGCTACGTTATACGTAAGTCCGGCTGAATTATAATACGTATGCATTGCCTGACCGTTGTTCATATAAGTTGCATGCCACCAGCCATTAGATTGTTGCCAGTTCACATTACTTGCAGACGGATAATCACGCTCGAAAGAAGAACGTACATTGACAGGAAGATTGCTATACGCACTATAGCTACCATTACTGCTTAAAGTATTATTATTGTTGTTGTAGCTATTGTTATAGCTGTTCATGCTGCTATTATTCGTACTACTGTTTGTAGTATTATTAGTACTGTTATTCCTGTTATATGAACTATCCCCTGTTTTAACATCCTGAGCGAACAGAGCATAAGTGCTACCCAGAATTAAAAATGAAAGAATCGCCTTTTTCATAGATTAATGTTTTAATAGTTAATGTTTTTCTTTTGATGTGTATCTACAAGGATAATGCCGTGTGCAGCGCAGAGATCGTTTCAGGAACAATACATTTCAGATTGCGGATTGCAGGATTGAAGTTTTAAGGTCAGCTATTAGCTTCTAGCTTCTAGACTTTAATGCAGGTTACAATACAAGACTCTTCCCTGTCAACTTGTTAACCTGTCAACTTGTTAACTTGTTAACTTGTAAACTTGTCAACTCGTCAACTCGTCAACTTATCAACTTTAGACTAATTAATAATTGTAATAATAACGCGACCGGTTAACTTTTAAGTTTTGCAGAATGGCAGATTTAGGACTTAGAGTAAAATTAAAGAAGCGGGTAACACCAATAGGAGTAACATTGATCGACAATTGCCAGCAATGCATATCTCTGGAGATCGTCATTGTGAACATGGTTAGCTGCAAAGTATTAAAATCAAAGAATCCGTTAGTAGTAAAGTTCCATTTTGGAGTCAGACTGAAACTATTATTGAACGAAACATTCGAAGAAACTGTTTTTTTATAATGATAAAAATCCACTTTCTGTTGAGAGAAAAATAATGAGTAAGAAACAGTAAAAGACCATGGTATATTAAAATCAACAAATTCACCCGGATTCCTTAACATATAATCCTGCAACCTTGCCTGGTC
>JBJMLT010000596.1:0-3022 GCA_045805165.1 Flavisolibacter sp. | reverse complement strand
GCGGGCGTATGGAGCAAAGAAACTGTTATCCATATTTTCATCAAACCACCTTACTGGCAAACCTGGTGGTTTATAGGACTGGTAGTAATTGCGGTTGGCAGTATATTCTTTTTCTTTATAAAATATATAGCACAAAGAAATCTACGGGAAAGGATATTACGACTTGAAAAGGAACAAGCTGTAGAAAAGGAACGCAACCGCATAGCCAATGATATGCATGATGACCTTGGAAGCGGATTAACTAAAATTGCCATATTAAGTGAAGTCGCAAAGACTCAATTGGGAAAAAGAGAAGCAGTGACTGAGCAACTTGAAAAAATATCCTATTCTTCCAGAGAACTTGTGGATAGTCTTCAGGATATTATTTGGGTATTAAATCCTAAAAATGACCTTTTGGAAAGTATGGCTGCATATATAAGAGAATATGCATTGAAATTTTTTGAAGCCACAGACATTCATTTATATTTTGATTATCCGGAATACATGCCAGTTTTTAAGTTATCCGAAGAGCAAAGGAGAAATACTTTTCTTGTTCTAAAAGAAACCTTGAATAATACTGCCAAGCATTCTCATTGTACGGAGGTAGTAATAAAATTCCATGTATTTGAAAATAATCTGCAAATAAGTATCCAGGACAATGGCAGAGGATTCAATAATAAAAAGATAAGAGGATTTGCCAATGGGTTAGCAAATATGAGATCTAGAATGAAACAAATAGGCGGATACTATGATATTGATTCAGTAATAAATAAAGGAACCAAGACTACGCTTACAATTCCTCTCTAACACTTTTGTGTGACAGAGCTGTTATTTTTAAAGGATATTTTTGTAATAATTAATTTATATGATCACAGTAGCCATTGTAGAGGATATAAAAGAAATACGGGAAGGGCTACAATTATTAATAGATGGAAGTTCAGAATTCAGATGTAAGGATACTTATGGTAATGCAGAACTGGCAATGAGCTCGATACCCGGCACTAAACCTGATGTTGTATTAGTAGACATTAATCTTCCGGGGATAAACGGCATTGAATGCGTAAGACAATTAAAACTTCAATGTCCAGGCATTCTTTTCATAATGAGTACTGTATATGAGGATGACGATAATATATTTGAATCTTTAAAAGCGGGCGCCACAGGTTATTTACTCAAGAAAACGGAACCAGTCAAGATCCTAGAAGCGATAAAAGAAGTATATAATGGAGGATCTCCTATGAGCACTCAAATTGCCCGGAAAGTAATTTCCTCATTTCAGCACAAAAAAGGCATAGATGAATCTGAAATTTTAACTCCAAAGGAAAAGCTTATCCTTAAGGAGCTATCAAGAGGATTGCGATATAAAGAAATTGCTTCGGATCTGAAGGTAAGTATAGAAACCGTACGTAGCCATGCACGAAATATCTATGAGAAATTGCATGTTCAAAGCCGTACGGAAGCTTTAAATAAAGTTTACGGCAAAGATTAATTCCCTCACACTTTTTTGCGATTGTTTTTACTTTAATCTCACTCTAATTTTATTGCTGAATTATTTGTAACTATTGCTGATAGATTAAAATACAGATAAAAGATTTGCCATAATCTGTTACTGCTTGAATACTTCCCTGGAAACGGTTATCAAAAAACATTTTAAATAATTAAAAACTAAACAAAATGAAAGTCTATTCATTTGTTACAGGCATTGTCCTGCTTATTACTTTTAACAGTTATGGGCAAGTTAGAACTGTTAGTTCGACCACAATGCTGAAACCTGTTATTATGATGAAGGATTATAAATTAACTCAACTCTTTAAAAACAGGCAAGTACAATATGGAGCTAATTTTAATCCTCCTTCCAAAACTATTACCTACAATGATGGAACAAAGCTTCATATTCAGTTAATTAAAAATCCAAGCTTTGCAGGTCAGTCAAATGCCATAAATGCTTCCGTGAGTCACGTACCGGTTCATGGCCAATCTGCTCCAAGCGGCTATAATTGTTCTACAAGTACTATTTCATTAAGCGCCACCAGTACCAGCTTTATGAATGGGGATTATACTTTACAGGCCCAGCATTTATATCCTGGCGCCATTTATACTTTTGATAATTTTTTTAATGGGAGCTATAAAGAAGAAACAGGAGGAAGGAATTCTATTAATATCGGAACCGATAATCCGAACGTTACTGCATCCTATGTTTCTGTAAACAATCCTGATCAATACACTATTCATAATGCAATAGCATCGCTTTTTGGCAATTCAATAGGTACAGCAGGTACCGGAAGCCTGGTTTATCAGATGTATCAATCTTCTAATAGCGCTGATCTAAATTTAAAGATAACTGCTGGAGGAAGCGGATATGGTTTTTCATTTTCGAATGTATTTAATTTACAAAACCAATCGAAACATGAATACCTGACAATTGATGCCAGAAAGGAATTATTTACTTTATATACAACACCTCCGGCCAATGGCTTTTTTACCGACCCAAGCAGAGAATCGACCTCAAATTTAATGTATATAGGAAGTGTAACTTATGGAATACGGGTTCTGGCTAATCTTGACCTTACTTTTAATTCACAATCAGATGCTGATACTTTTAAAGCTGCCTATAGTGGATATGGTGTAACAGGAAATGTTGACCTGAATTTTATTTCAAACAATTCTTCTGTCAACAGTACAATTAATGCTTATGTAGTAGGCGGGCCAAGCAATTCAACTATATCATTTGATAAAAGTCAATTACAAAGCCAAATGCAAAGCATTCTTGCGGGAGCAACCTATCAAAATGCGCGGCCCATCAGCTATACGCTTTATGATATGGCAGGTGATGCAATAGGATCTCAGAGTGCAACTGATCAATTTACTACACAACTTTGCGTGCCAGCAAATAAAGTAATCAGTTTAAGCGGAGCCACTGTATCTGTTACATGCGGAGATGATGGGAAAGATCATGACACTCATTATAGCTATAATTTATATAATAGTGCAGGAAATTACTCTGCGTGGTACCAAAATAACAATAACAATAGTGAATTCCAGG
>JBJMLT010000595.1:0-2295 GCA_045805165.1 Flavisolibacter sp. | reverse complement strand
ATTCACCACCTGCTTCAGGTATATTTCATTTTCGCTAACGAAAGTGAATGGCTGGTCTTCATAAAATTCTTTATATAGCAATAACAGATCTGGCAATTTTTTTATACAGGTTATGGTAGAGCTAATAAATATGCCTCTTGCAAAATCTCCTCTCCATGGTACAAAGCTTAGCTTATTATCATCGGAAGTAGCTTCAGGAAAATCTTTTTGTAATTGATTCAGAGATTGATGGATCTCTTTTATATGCTGATGCGATAATGTTTTATAAGCCTGAATGTTATTAGCTCTCCAGCTAAAATGCGAAGTAGGTGAAAGTCCCTGACCGGCGCCTGTAGATCCTGTTATTCCTGTAGTATAGATCTCATCAAGAAGTCCTGCACTGGCCAATGGCAATAAACCTAACTGAATAGCTGTGGCAAAGCAACCTGGATTGGCAATATTATTTGCTTCTTTTATTTGCTTTTTGTTTAATTCAGGTAAACCATAAACAAATTTTCTACCTTCAAATGTTGAATGGGCAGTTAATCTGAAATCCTGTGAAAGATCAATAATCTTTGTTCTGTCAGCTACTTCATTTGCCTGAAGGAATTTTTTAGCTTCACCATGACCAACACATAAAAACAATACGTCCAGACTTCCATCATTTAATGGGCCAGTATCTTCTGAAAGAAGCAAGTCAGTCTCCCCGATCAGATCAGGATGGGCCAACTCCACATTTTTGCCTGCCTGGCTGCGGCTGTGTACATAGGAAACGGTTGCATAAGGATGATGCACAAGGAGGCGTAATAATTCACCACCAGTATATCCGGCTCCTCCTATAATACCTGCCTTAATAGATTTCTCTTTAATAATCTTTGCACTCATAGATCAAGATCTGATTAACGATTTATACGGTCACCGGCAGTAGAAGGCTGCGAACAAAGCAGAAATTCAAGCTCACTTGCTGAATTATTCAATATACGATGCCTGCTGCCAGGTTTAATATGGATACCTTCTCCGGAATTAAGTTTGAAAAAGGTTCCATCAATTTCAAATTCAGCTTCACCTTTTAAAATATAAAAGAATTGCTGTGATTTATTATGATAATGCATTTCTTCACTGGTTCCGGATGGCATTCTTTCCTGCTTAACAGATAAAGATGATTCATTTGTAAGATCCCATCCATCACATCCATTTCCCCAGATATAATGGTGCAATGGATTGTATTTTGAAACCTTTTCCATTTATTTGTTTTGTTCCTGCACCTGGTGATAGATGGATGTCTGATTGCCAAAGATCTTGCTGAAACCTCTTACATCCTCTCCGGTCCATCCTGTGTTCATCTCACCATATTTACCAAATTGGCTGCTCATCATATCGAAATTGGATTCGATGCCTGTTACCTGAAAATGATACGGCATTAATTGAACAAATACATTACCTGTTACATTCTTCTGAGAGCTTTCAAAGAATTGCTCAATATCACGCATTACAGGATCTAATATTTGTCCTTCATGAAGCCAGTTACCATAGAATAGTGCTAACTGATCTTTCCAATTCAGTTGCCATTTTGTTAATACATGCTTTTCCAACGCGTGATGCGCTTTAATGATCACCATGGGAGCAGCGGCTTCAAATCCAACCCTTCCTTTTATACCTATAATGGTGTCTCCGATATGAATATCCCTACCTATTCCATAAGCACCTGCAATAGTTTGCAAATAAGTTATGGCTTCAGATGGATGATCAAATTTCTTATCATTTATTTTTCGTAGCTCTCCCTTTTCAAAGCTCAGCTTCACTTCTTCACTTCCTTTTTTAGTAACCTGCGTTGGCCATGCCTCTTCAGGCAACATGCCTTTGGAAGATAAAGTTTCTCTTCCACCGACTGATGTGCCCCATAGCCCTTTATTGATGGAGTAGGCTGCTTTTTCAAAATTCATTTTTACTCCTTTGTTCTTCAGATAGTTGATCTCTTCTTCTCTGCTTAGTTTGAGATCACGGATAGGAGTTATGATCTCCAAAGCTGGTATCATAATATGGAAGATCATGTCAAAACGTACCTGGTCATTCCCGGCTCCTGTGCTGCCATGGGCTACAGCATCAGCATTCAGTTTTTTGGCATGCTCAGCTATATGCAGGGCCTGCACCAATCTTTCTGCGCTTACACTTAAAGGATAGGTATTGTTCTTTAAAACATTTCCATAAATAAGATATCTGATAATACGCTCATAATAGCTTTTTACAGCATCAATCGTAGTATGAGATTTAACACCAAGCTGGTAAGCGTGTTTTTCAATTTGTTTTAATTCTTCT
>JBJMLT010000594.1:0-2659 GCA_045805165.1 Flavisolibacter sp. | reverse complement strand
ATAGGATCCGGCATATATTGTATCGCTTTCCCAGATCAACGTTTAAATAGGCATAATCTCCTGTCTGGCTGGTCCAATGAGTAGTAATGTCATTATCAAATGCGCCACCAGGTCCCGATTGCTGGTTATCAAAACTGGAAGCAATTGCATTTTTATGAAATGCCAGGTTGGATGATTGACAGGTATCAGTGCCTGAATTTAATAATCCATAAACCACCACCTGATTTGAAAATGTGCCGAGATACACTTTTCCATTGGCAACGACAGGACTATTAAATTTTGCAAAGCTTCCTGCATTATCTGAACTAAGAGTACCGGAATTCCACATTTCTTTTGTTACATCCATAGCATCAATAGCGCGTAAGATTCCGGGACAGGTATTAGACTCGGCATCGCAATTAGAGGGAACAGAAGCCCACAGAATAGATGTTGAATCAAGCGAACCATTAGATGACACCGAAAGCATAGCGCCCGTCTGTCCATTAGGAGACGGGATGCTGCTTGTTACAATTTTCGTATTGTCAAATAATCCGGTTGTTCTCAAAAATGGTATCGCAGTAAGAAGTGTATTCTCAGGCCATAAATAAGCATATTCATTGGCAGCTCCGCCATAATAACTGAATTGGGCATGCATGTTGGCACCCCCTCCAAGATTCACAGCCTGAGCTGATTGATTAGTTGTGGCGTTATATCCACCGAGATTATTTTGATCTAAAAGATAAATGTTTCCATCCTTGCAGCCTGCAAGAATTCTGTTTGTATTTGGAATGATCATAGTTCCACTGGTTCCAAAATCAAGATCATTCGATTCGAGATATTGATAATTATTAGGTGTAAAAAAATCCTGTACTGATAAATTGGAGCCTGACGGATTTAATTTTAATAAAGATTCCCCGCGGTTTCGGATATTGGAAGGATCTGAACCAGAACCCACTGTTCCATTTCCTGTAGCAATATAAATATTGCCGGCCGCATCTGCTGCAGGCCCTGTACCGCTCATCCAAATGCCTCCATTAGATCCATCAGGTGTATTGTTATAAACATATTTTTGTTGAAGTGTGGTAGCGTCATATCCTAAAAGCCATCCATGATAAGGACCAAAATCACAATGTGAAGAGAACCCTATATATACGACCCCATTTAATAAAAGCAGACCAGGACGCTGATTATTCTTTCGCGCATCAAAAGAAACGATGCCATTAATGCTTCCATCTCCATTCCCATTTATTTGAGCGGCAATTATCACAGGACTATTCGATCTTTCATTGCCTGTAGTAATATCAATGGCATGCAGGTATTGATTATAAACTCGTGACGCCAGCTCATACGAGCGCGTAACAAAATAAATCGTATTGGTAGTTGTATCAATAACTGGTGTACCGATTATGCCAATGTTATTGGTAATATTATTATAAACTGTGCACCAGCCGCCTTGCACATCGGCGGCCGTTACAGTTCTGCTGTTAGTTGGAGTAAAATTCTTTTTCCAATAAGGCTGGATTTGAAAACTATCTGCATCAAATGCATAGACCGAGTTATTTACGGTAGCTATATATAGTATATTTTTTATTCCAACAGAAGGTATATTCACATTTTGAATGATCAAAGGTTGCGCATACACCTGGTCATCTACCGGATAAGCAAACAATTTTCCAAATGATCCTGGCTTCACATTGGACTTGTTTAAAATAGTCTCTTTATTGTTCCATCCTGTCCGGTCATTATTATAATGCTGAGTGGCAATATTTACTTGCGAATAAGTGCTTGAACAAATAGTTTGGAATAAAAAAAAGAATACGGAACTTCTAAGTAAGCTATTCATATAAGCGTAATAATGAAAATTACCTTAAGATAATCCATTTTAGGTCTTCGTTGCTATCTTCTTTACTACTTTTGAACTTCCTTCCTTAGGCAGTAATCATCTCTTATATACTTTCCCAAATTTTCAATAAAATTTTTACCTTTATTCAACCGCATATTATTCTCCCTACTAAAGCCACTTGCAAGTCCGGCAATTGTTCACGATTATGGATTAAAATAATTATTATCCTATCTGATAAATCGAAAAAGGCATTGTTTCAGAATATTTAAATTATATATATGAACAATAAAATCTTTATCGATATCATTTTAACAGCACTGCTTATATCTTTCTCTAATTTATCATTTTCTCAAAATAAGATTATTGATTCTACTTCAGATCAAACGTATGGAAATGGAATGAAACTTACAAAAATCTATACTGATTCGATTCCCTATCAGCCAAATGTAAATCGGATTATTATTATTGAACTGTATGACGGTTCTCAACCTCGAAAGCTTATGGAGAGAACTGATACTACATCCTTAAAAGATGGTAAAACAATCATAACTCATGCAATATATAGACCGGATAGATGGATAAATATTACTCAAATAACTTTTGACGCATTAAAGAATGAAATAGCTCATGAAGAAAGACTTGTGGCTCCTATAAGAAAAACTTACTCAGGTAAAAAATGGGAAATTGATCAGGATGGAATAAAACAGGAATATACATACGATAACAATGATAATATTTGGGTGAATTATAAAGATAAACCTTCCGGTACAAGAGAAACTACAGAAGATAATACGTATGGTAAGGGGAAAAAAATAACAGAGAATATTAAAAATATTT
>JBJMLT010000593.1:0-2095 GCA_045805165.1 Flavisolibacter sp. | reverse complement strand
TCTTAATATTAGCTACGGGGATCCATTTTCCAATGACAGCAGAATTATCCCACGCTTTTGCTTTCTCCCATGGAAGGCCTTTTTCCTTTAATTCATTTTGGAGATCCCTGGCAGTAAAATCAATTCCTGCAGTTATTGCATCATAATATTTATTGGCAAATTTTTCCTGAATGTATTTGCCATTTTTGGAAACTCTTAAAACCAATTCGCATTCGTAATGCAATTCATTTGTAAACTCGGGATAATAGAATGGAGTATGTGGCTGAAGCAAAGCACTTTTTGGCTTCATGAAAATAACCGGTTCATCCGGTGTATCATTTCCTAACTCTTTAGCATGTTCTGAATAGTTGCGACCGACACAAAAGATCTTCATAAAAAAGAAGGTGTTTTTAGTCAAATAATAAGGGATACTAACTTATGGGGTCGTTTATCCCATTTATTTAGGCTTTACACGAATTTGAATTTTACTGGAAATTGGGATTTTACGCAGATTATCGTCATGTAGTGTGCTAAAGTAAATAATTACTCTTATTTGTCATAACGTAATTTCAACATTGTTGAATTTATTCATTGCAGAATTGAGGCCAGCTGTTGCGAAGACTTCAATTACTTCCACAGAAAGATCAATTTTTGCTTTCACCAGAGGCTCTTCTTCCTTCTTCCAGTGTCCTAATACAAAATCGGCCTGATGGCCTTTAGGGTAATCATTTCCAATGCCAAACCTTAATTTAGGGTATTCTTTTGTACCAAGAGCTTCCTGGATGCTTTTCAATCCATTATGACCTGCATCACTACCGCTACCCCTTATACGAATTTTTGATAGTGGAATAGCAAGCTCATCCATAATTACGAGAATATTTTCAATAGGCACTTTTTCTTTATCCATCCAGTATTTAACCGCTTTGCCGCTTAAGTTGACATAGGTGGTAGGACATATGCAAATAAAAATACGTCCTTTCCACCTTACTTCCGCCACATAAGCCAGTCTATCAGTTTTAAACTCACCTCCATGCTTACTAACGAAGGCCATTACTATATCGAACCCAATATTATGGCGGGTATGTGCATATTCATTTCCTATATTTCCCAATCCAACTATCAGATATTTCATACAGTATCAATACTTTACAAATTCCTACCGGATTCCCGGGCACAAATATCGTTAGGCAAGGACAAAAAAAACCCCGCAATGCGGGGTTCAGATAAATTATTGTGCTTATTTCTTGCCGGCAGGTGCTTTTGCAGCAGGAGCTTTTGCAGCGGGAGCAGCCGGTGTGGCAGCGCCTTTTGCAGGTGCGGCACCCGGGGCGGCGGCTGGAGCTGCAGCTGTTCCGATAGCTGGTGTTGCGGTACCTTCTTCCTGGCGTAAAGCCCTGGTAGTAACTACAGAAGCAATAGGAATACGAGGAGAGTTTAGAATCTCATAATTATCGATCTGAACATCCTGAACCCTGATATTACCATTCAACTCAAGATTATCGATATTCACTTCAATCTGTTCTTTTAAATAACGAGGATAGGTTTTAACCTTTAAAGCTTTCATTTTAAGGATTAACTGGCCTCCATCCTTTACACCTTTTGCGGTTCCAACAAACCTGATCGGAATGGTTGCAACTACTTTTTTGTCCTCTACTAATTCCAGAAGATCAATGTGGAGCAATTCATCTGATACTTTGTCAAATTGCAGGTCCTTTAAAATGCAACGGTAAGCCTTACCATCAACTTTTACTTCAGCAAACTGGAAACTAGGTGTGTATACTAAAGACTTGAATGCCTTAGCAGGAGCAGCGAAATTAACCTCCTGCGCACCCCCGTAAATTACACCTGGCACTAGTTCCTGAGAGCGAAGCTGGCGGGTGGCTGTTTTGCCATGTTCGGTCCTCAGTTGTCCTTCGATTGTAATTGTGTTCATTTTTATGATTGTTTAAAATTTTATCAGTTATCGGCTGTGGACCAATTAGCTAATTATTTGTCTCTCTGTTGTGAGTGAAAGAACAAATTATTAATGCTTTTATTCTCGTAAGCGTGCTTGATTGCTACAGCGAAAAGTTCAGATACGGTTACTGCTTTAATCTTTGTGGTCTGTTTGAATAAT
>JBJMLT010000592.1:0-4329 GCA_045805165.1 Flavisolibacter sp. | reverse complement strand
CGCAGGCTTGTTATTCGCCTGTTGGTTTTGAGCATGTACCATTGCTGCTAAAAAGAAAAAAAATGCAGTAAAAATTCGTTTCTTCATTGCTTTCATTTAATTACTTAAGTTTCTACGTTAATTTCATTTTCATTGCCATTGCTAAATTCTAATAGTCTTTTTAGTATTGCAAGCCCTGAATAAAAAAACAATACACCTGGTATCTGGCCTAAGGACACCTGCGCATATTGGGATATAATAATAGTAAATAATGTTACTGTAAGAGCCAGCAGGTAAAGCTTCATTTCCGGATCTGTAGCCAGGAAATAATAATTAATACCCTGAACAAGAATTATAAAAAAGAATGCCATCACAAGCGCATATCCTATCCATCCTGTTTCTATTGCATATTTTAAAAGGCCACTGTCGGGAGGAAAGCCTGCGAGTACATGATGGGGATTAAAACGTATCCCATCCACCCCACTGGTAGCAATGCCACCACCTAAGGGATGGTAATGAATATAAGGTTGTATATATTTCCTATGTACCGTACGCACATCCAATGATGCTTCCTTTAAGTTTAAGCTGGATCGCATGCGGTTTAATGCAGGTGAATCGATCGGGGCCAATAACACAGCGGTGGATATAGTAAAAAAGGAAAATACTATGATCAGGGTTCTCCTGTTATGTAAAGTCATTAATCCATAAAGCACCATTCCGGAAGGAAGAATTATTATTGTTGTGCGTGTGCCGGAATACAGCATTCCTAAAACAAGAAAAAAAGTAATAATGGAATAAAGTATCTTTCTGTTCCTGCCTTTTTCATGGATAGCCATTATAAGGCTATATAAAGACATGGTACCGCATAAAATGCCAAAGGACACAGGATCAGATAAAATAGAGAACTTTCTTATCATTCCCCCCTGAAGTAATAATTTATATTCATGCGGATCACTTAAAATGGCATGCATTTCATACGGTAGAAGTCCGAACCATTGCTGAAAACATCCGAAAATGGCTGTAACAAAAGAGATAATGATCCAGAATTCGAAAAAGTACTTTACTTTTTCCTTTGTATCTAAAACTTTATACGCAGTAACATAAACAAATACAAACATCAGGAATTTCCGCGCATACAATACATAACCGGAAATTGAATCCATATTAGGATTAAAGAATTCTACAAGAAAGAAGATGCCATAACAAAAAAATGCTATGGATATCGGAGCCGACCACAAGTTTCCTTTCTCTCTTCTCGTTTGCCAGGAAGCTCCTAAAAAAACAAGCAAAATGTAAATTTCAATACTGGTATATACCGGGATGGGACGGTCAAGTATTCTTCCTGGTTCAAATGATAAAAATGAAAGTACCGTAGTTGCATAAAATCCAATCAAAGGGGTTGCCAGACAAATAATGATGAGCGCAATGGCAAGCAAGCCTGCAGCTACTGAAGCAACAACGATTCCCTTTCCTGTTGCTGACAGAACTCCGGATAAAATAGCAAATGTTGCAGAAATAATTACTACTCCTGCCATACCTATAAATCTTCTACTATTGCTTTGATAACTAATAGCCATATCTCGATTAAAAGAATACTATTTTAAAAAAAAGTATGATCATTATAATGGTTATGAAAGTAATAGATAACGCTTGCGCTACTCTCGTGTTCTTGTCATCATTATTGGTCATATTCTACCTCCCTGTTTATACTAACTTTTTCATTTTTTATTAAAGAATGTATGATTTCATATAATTTCTCTACTGAAGCTTCCCATGTGTGTGACTTTGCAAATTCCACCCTCTTATGTATATCCACATTTACCTGATCCTGCATTGCTACATTCAAATAATCATTGAATTCATTTGCAGAATGGCTTAAGTACACATAATTGGAAAAAGGCTCCATTGCTGGTGTATAAGTAGCCACAACTGGTTTTCCTGCAGCGAGGTATTCATCGATCTTTCTTGGATAATTTCCTAATGTCATCTGGTTTACCAATTGCGGATTGATACAAACATCAAAATGATGAACAAAGCCCGGAAGAGATTCAAAAGGCATTGCTCCTGTGAAAACAATATTTTTCATTTGGTGGAGTCTTGAATTTCGGAAAGTTTGATCTTCAGGTCCAACGAATACAAAATTCCAGTCGTTATGATCTTTGGCTATATATTCTATTAGATCAATATCAAGCCTGGATGAAAGTAAAGCTCCGCAATAACCTATTAGGGGACCCTTTAGATCTCTGATCTCTTCCGGTCTTTCTGATCTGTTTTGTAAAAAAGTATCAATATCGCAACCTTGCCCTATATCATAGGATTTTGCATTCAATTCACGGGCATAGGAAGCCAGATATGTTGAATTGCATGCAACAGCATTTGCCTTTTTGATCATTTTGCTTTCTAATCTGCTACCATGTTTTTTAAAATAAGGTTGTGATAACAAATAATCCCGGATGTAAAATACAAATGCCTGATTCGGAATCAGATTTGGTAAATAAAAGCCTCTTAAAAAATCATTGTCTATAACTAATATAGGATCTCTGAAGCCAAGTTGGTTGGATGCATTGTTGATCTTTAATGCAAGCCTTCTGTTATTGATAAAATTTAATTTATCGTATATTGAAGCAAAAGGAATATAATTAATGGATTCAACGATAGTTTGAGGATTTAAAACCCAAAGATTTGCGAATTCTTCTTTCAATACATTTTTTCCTTCTCTAAGTGCGGCCATCCTGTTTTTAATTCTTTGCTCATGTTTGTTTCTGATAATTGAAATACGGTCAGCGGGATAATTAACATACAGAACACGGTTATGCTTAGCAATCTCACGAGCCATATTCTTAAAATTGCTGCCTATTCCTATATCCCACGGCTGAAGGCCGAATAGGATAAAGTCCCTATTATTTATTAAGCCTTCTGCCATTTTAATGGAATTCTTGTTTGAATTAAATGAATTATTTCAGGATAAAAATTGAATGCGTATTTAAAACAATTGAGAAAATTAATATTATAATATTTCCTTAGCAAAGCCTGCGTTATAATAAAACCTATTACATGCGTAGCTAATAAGGCAATTCCAGCCCCTATTAAAAACTTCGCTTGTATAAGAAAATAGCAGTTAAGCAGATTCACAAGGGCAATAATGGTTAGAACAAAAAAATTAATTCCGGGTTTGCCTGTTGAATCCATTATCGTCCCGAATTGTTTTAAAAAAGGCATAAATAATCCAGCGATAATTATAATTCGTAAGTAGGGCGCTGCTTCCATATATCGTCTTCCCGCTAATATGACCAAAATGACCTTTGGAAAAAGGATTACCAAAAACGTAGCAGGAATAACAAAAGCTAATATCGCTCCTACCGATTTTTCATATAGGAATTTAGTCCTTGCAACCGTTCCATCTCCATAAGCCTGGGCACTTTTCGGAAAAAGAATATCTCCCAAAACCTGAGAAGGCAGATCTGTCAAATTCGTAACTCTTAATGAAATACTTTGTAGGGCCACTACACCTGGTAATAAAAAATGCGATACTAGGAATTGGTCTGTACTTCTAAAAATGGCATTGCTGATATTAGTACCAAAAACATACTTTCCAAAATGCCACAGTTTATTGGCCCATTCCTTTTTAACAGTAAACCGGTGAGCAAGAAACTTCCTGGCAAAGAACCATGATACTATAGCGCCCAAAAATAGTCCTCCGGAATACACAGCTGTTAGCATTCCTACAGTAACCTTATTGATAAAGACCAGTACCAATATTAAACAAAGAGTAAAGATCTGACGGGCGAAATAAGCATAAAATACTCCTTTGAATTCACTATTTGCATTTTGAACCCATTCGAAATGAGAAAAAGGGATCAATGCAAGCATACCTATGGAAAATATATAGATCACATTTACCAGATCAGGAGCTTTTAATACTCCTGCAAGGGGGTGAACAATTACAATTAAAACAATAGCTATAAACAGCGTTATCATAATATTTAATAGTAAAGCTGCTGAAAGAATATACTTATGTTCGCTTACTTCGGTGCTATTCAGATATTTGATAACTGCATTTTTAATCAGCCCATGTCGTACTACTTCAATTAGGCCGGCGATAGTTAAGAACAATGACCAGATTCCCATTTCATATTTGCCATGAAAATTACGAGCAATGATCATCGTGCTGATTATGCCAAATAATAGAACGGATAATTTCTGAAGCCCACTGTAAAATCCGGCATTTACCCAATATTCATATTTCCTTTTGGTATTCATGATACGGGTAACACAGTTTGGGATATTTTTTTGTTTCCTGTTCTCTCAGGATTATTTTTTTCAAGTGTAAACAACCAGGGCATATTCAAT
>JBJMLT010000591.1:0-3117 GCA_045805165.1 Flavisolibacter sp. | reverse complement strand
ACCAGTCTGTTATTAGGATACGCCTTGAGCAAACGACTTACTCCTGCTTCCACTTTTCCCTGGTCAAAACCTTTACATTCCTGGCGAATGTCCTGTTCAATACGTACGGCTGGAACATAAAATTGATCATTATACCATCCTGTTGCTGTATAACAGAACAAAGGAAGTGTAGGCGCATCCGGCAAGGTTTCGTATGCTGATAAATAAAACCCCGTATGCGCAGGTGGAATAAATGCAGCAACTGCCCAACCTTTTTCACAAAGGCGCATTTGGCCACTTACAACATCAATGCCTATACCTTTTCTGCCAGGTAATTCATAAAGCTGGCCTCCATCTGGTAAAGAGATCCATTCATCATCAGGGATAGGGACAGCATCCCACCCAGACCTTCCGACGGCATATAAGCCTTGATCCTCATAAATATTTCCCTTACCATCTGAGTATAAAACGAATGGAGACATAATTAACTATTTGTTTCTGCTGTTATTCCAGCTCTCTCTATTTGTTCCTTGCAAAAACTGTTCATTTTTGCCAGCTCTAGAGCTGATAGTGTCTGCATTACCTGGAATTGAAGATATTTTTGTTTGATGTGAAATATGGTTATAAAATCTTCTCTTATTATAACATTTGATAAGGCTTCCCAGGGTATCAGATGATCTTTATAATAGCCGGGTATTTTAATTCCTTTTTCATCAATAAATAGAATGGTATCCTGAAAAATCTTTCTTTCTGAAAATAAAAGTAACAGGCAAACAAAGGAAAACATGAACAATCCAAAATAATCAACAGTATTGCCGACTCTTGCCATTATAATTCCCAGCACGAAAAAAGTCAAAAGTTGTAATAGGCGTAACTTAACATTATAGCTGGCATACGGATCTATTTTTCTGCGGAAGAACCCATAAAACATTGAAAATGATGCTATTGCTAGTACTGGAATAATATAGAGGAAATTATCAAACTTTAAATACCTGTAATAGTCTGCAGCTTTTGCAATAAGAAAAATGCCCATTACAATATGCAGCAGGCTTGCGCTCTTTTTTCTGCTTTCAAATCCATCTATTTTTACCAATATGCTAAACATGCTCAACAGGATTACTGGCAATAAGCAGGTTGCACATTTTAAATAAAACCCGGGCGCCAACATTAGCATCCCAGCATGTTTCACTTGTGCTTACTTCACTTAAATCGAAACCAATGATCTGCTTTCCTGCCTGTCGTATTTTATTGAAGATATAAAATACTTGCTCCGCTTCAAATCCACCCTGTACCGGAGTGCCTGTATTTGGACATAATTTCGGATCTAATCCATCAATATCAAAGCTTATATAAACTTTATCGGGTAATTCCCTTATAATCTCATCTGCAATTTGTTTAAATGTCTCACCTTCAAATTGCCTGTCTCGTATTTCTTTATCGAAATAGGTCCTGATTCTATCCTGATTACTTCTTATAATTTCAGCTTCACCCAGTGAATAATCTCTTACACCTATTTGAACCAGTCTCTGCATTTCAGGCACCTCTTTTAAAATATTATACATTATGCTTGCATGAGAATAATCAAATCCTTCAAAGGAGGCTCTTAGATCGCAATGCGCATCTACCTGCAAAATCCCAAAAGATCCATGCTTCTCTGCTAATGCTTTAATAAATCCTAATGGAGTGCTATGGTCACCTCCGAGTAGTGCCACCAATTTGCCTTTGTCAATCAGGGATTTAGTATGTTGATATACCCATTGGTTTAAAAAAATGCTGCCCTCATTAACCTCTTTAAGGGTCTTTTTCATGAATTGATTATTTTCTACTAATTCTCCTTTAGAAATATAATCAATGTATAATTCGGCTTCCTTTCTTAAATAATCACTTTTTAATAAGATCTTCCTGTCAGGCTCCTGCAAGTAAAACCCTTGTTGCCAGCCTTCAGGAACCTCCGGATCAAACAGATCTACTTGAAGGCTTGCCTTCATGATCTGCTCTGCTGAACGTGCAGTTCCGGAACCGAAACTAACCGTTACCTCCCATGGAACCGGAATTATAATAAGCCGGGCGTCAGCTTCGCCAAAGGGCAAGCCAAAAATGTTATTGTTTGGGTTTGCCGCTCCATTAGGATCAAAGGTAGATATATCGAACATGCTTGCTTTTTAACGAGGTGCAAAATTAACCTCTAAATTGATGCCGCAAAAAAAGCATAAGAATGAATGATTATTGTTTTGTGAAATATGGTTTCAAGCGCTTAAAATCGCTGTTTTGGCTAAGTAAATCCTTTAATTGCTCTACCTTTGCGTCGCCACGTTTGATTACAAACTCATCTACTGAATGAAAAGAACGCAGATAATAATTTTAATACTGGTTATAGCGGGTATTGTAGGTATGTCATTCTTCATTAAAGATCTTACTACTCAGGAGACCTTTTCTTCCGCCGGGAAAAAGAATGGTAAATATGTAGTTGTAAAAGTTAAGCTGGATAAAGGAACCCCTATAGAGTATGACGGGCTGAAGAATCCTAATCTTACAGTTTTTTATGCCTTTGATAATAACGGAAATAGGAATAAGGTCGTTTATACGAATGCAAAGCCTCAGGATATGGAACGAAGTGAAGGTATTGATCTTAATGGATATATGCGGAATGGATATTTTGAGTGTAATAAAATTCAAATGAAATGTCCATCAAAATATAAAGATGACATGAACGCTGCACAAAAAAGCCTTCCTGGTTCTTCTTCTACCACTGATAAAAAATATTAATAGCTGATGAACTTTATTGGCGAACATCTGTTTCCTGGACAACTTGGGCATTTTTTTCTTATCCTGTCTCTGGTTTCTTCTTTTGCAGCTTCTTTCAGTTATTTTAAAGCAGTACGTTCTGCAATTGACCAGAAGGCTCAATGGAAAAGATTGGCTAGGATCTTCTTTTTTACTGAAGTAGTTTCTGTCATTGCCATTTTCAGCATTCTATTTTATATAATAAGCAATCATCTATTTGAATATAAATATGCATGGCAGCACAGCAGCAGGATGCTTGAATCAAAATACCTTCTTGCATGTTTTTGGGAAGGACAGGAGGGAAGCTTTTTATTATGGAGTTTCTGGCATTGTGTATTGGGAATAGTTGTTATT
>JBJMLT010000590.1:0-4105 GCA_045805165.1 Flavisolibacter sp. | reverse complement strand
GGTCAGTTAAGGTCATTCGAACATTGCCTAAATGATCTTTAATAAAATAATCATAAACATAACCGGTAATAGAATTATTAACATCGAGAGTAGGACGAATCCTTCCTTCTTCCTGAGGTAAATACTGAAGGATATTGTTTTCGTAAACACCGAATAAATAGAGTGTTGTAGTAACCTTAACCGGATTTACTGAGTTATCCTTAACTATTTTCTTTAATTTATTACCGGTAGCGTCATAGACATATTGAATTGTTCCCTTCGTGGTTGTAATTATATAAGGGAGGTTTAAATGATTGTAGGTAATTCCTCCTGTAGAAATATCCTTATTTAAGTCCTGGGTTTGATTTCCATTTACATCATAATTATAATCATTGGCGGATGCTGTTTTATTGTTTCCCAATGAAGTCATATAGGTTTGCGAAGATCTGAAGTCACCTAATTTTGTATTGACATCATTTTTAGAATCAATTACATTTTGTAGCTTATTGCTATTGGTTTGATAGTTATATTGTAATTGATCGATCCAGTCGCTGGTTGTAAGTGACCATCCTTTCTGCCACATTTCGGTGATATTTCCATTCGCGTCGTATTTTATTTTATAGTCTTTCAATAAATCATTATTAATGTCATGGCTTCCACCCACTGTAAAATCCATTCCGGCTGTAATTCCCCATCCTCCATCATTTTGGGTGAAATCTGCTTTTAATAACCTGTTTACATTATCATACGCAAATCCATAAGCTCTTTGTTCTCCATCTCCTTTACTTTTCCACCTAATTCCTCCTACATTTCCATTTAATTGATTTTGTGAAAAGCCCCAATCGTAATCCAACTCCATCCCAAAATAACGATCCTGCTGTAAGCTTCCACCATTTAGTTCAGGATGTGCAAACCCTGAATTTATTCCTCGCAGCCATCCACGTATATTATATGTATAATCCAGTTTTTCTACAGGCAATGAATTATATGTTCCATCTGAATTTCTTTGATTGCCTAATTCCTTATGCATTAGTTGACCTAAAGCATCGTATTGATTGTTGGTTATAAGCGCTTTTTTAGTGTTATCATTATTAAGCGTTTTCCAAATCTTTAATAGTCTTCCATTAGCGTCATAAAGCATAGTAGAATTCACGGTTACATTGGTATTTGCCAATGGATTCTGATGGGAGACATAATTCGATAAAACTTTTCCTGTAAAATCAAAAAGATTAGATACTACATCAGTTCCACCTACATAATTATCTACCGAACTTTGTATGGATCTGGCTTTATCATCATAAAACAAGGTGGTAGATATCCACTTTCCATTACCCAGCTGATTCAGATCATCCATTGAGCGCACCCTTGTCCCGGTCACCAACCCTCTTATCTGAACAGATGAAGACGAAACTGTTCCCTCTGAATTTCTATTGGCGTCAGGAACCAAATAGGAATTATAAGCAGTTGTGTACGTTTTAGTTGCCCAATCATAGGTATCATAGTAGGTTTGGGTAAGCGAAATAAAACTAGCTCCTGAAGGAACAGGGTATTTATTTACAATAGCTCCATCAATGACATAGCTATCCCCATCGGATCCGGCAGGCCCAGGATTAATTTGAGCCGTATAAGTTCCATTATCTGTGCTTGAAAAACCAACATCCAAGGTGATGCTTCGCATAGCCTGTGTAGTGACACCTGTTGCCTGGAGACTAGTTACTATAACATCTAATTGGAGAGAATTATTGGGAGTTCCAGAAGTAGATGTAGCAGTTGTAACAGAGCTTTGTAAGGATGATGGAGTTGAAGAGTAAACAGTAATACCAGTTTCGGTTGGACGGTTCAATCCATCATAAAGAGAAGTCATCCATTGATTTTTCGCTCTCATATTGGCATCCTGGCTAAAAACCAAACGGTCCCTTGAATCATAGATCATATAAACCCAACCAGCTCCCGGGACTTTTTTAGCACTCATTCTTCCCCTGCTATCGTATTCATATCGAAAACAAAGCTCATTTATTAGAGAATTATTGCCACTAATGACCCAATTGGCTTTAATAAGATCAACTCCTTTAGGTTGAATGACAAAACGTAGTTGATGCAGTTGGTCATATATATAATAGGTACATAAAAAACCATCATAGCCAGAATAATCTGCAGGGATCGCATCTAATAACTGAACCTTTTTTAAAATGGTCTGGCCCTCCATGTCCTTATACTCCACTACTACTTTACCCCTTTCATCTTTTGTAATTAGTTTATATAATGTCCCTGCAGGATAAGAGCCAGCAGAAACAGGAATATTCACTGTTTCATCATTTCCTACATATTGTAAAGGATTTGAAGTAATATTCCAAATTTGAACAAGATCAGTTGTACCATTCACCATATAGGTTTGGCTAACACCTGTATTGTTTCCCACCCAGTTATTACCCTGTGGCATTTGCAAAATAGTTTTATTCAAAGGAGAGGATTCGTAGGTGGTCTGACTATAATAAAACTGCTCACCAGGATTCATTACCTGGGCATTGGCATCCTTATAATCCGTTTGATAAAATGTTTTCTGACTTCCAAAAGGGTCCATCTTGAATAATCCATCGGATGTATTTGCATTTGTTTGAGTATAGGGCAAATAATGATATACTTCTCTATCATAAACGTCATAAGTATGCATCGAAACCATATCATTTCCTATGGGACTTACTTGTCTCTGCACAGATTGTAAAGGTCTTCCCAAGCCATCGAAATAATTGGTTGATTGCTGAACATCTAAATAAGTTGCAGATAAAACCAGGTTAGGATCTGTAAATTTTCCCATAGGTACCCAGGTACGAACAAAACTTAATGGAATACCTGCAGTATAAGGGCCTGGTAAAAATGCAGTATTCACGGAAGCATTTACCTGCGTTTGGCTAGCTGGTATTACCTGTCCTAAACTTATTTTCAGGATTCCAATTAGCAATATGGTTATCCCAATTAGTTTTAGATGTTGCCTCATATCAATGATATGATTTAATTAATATTTTATTACAGACTTTTTATACTTTCTTCACTCCAACTCATTGAGTGAAATATTATTTAGAATTAAATTTTTCATCTTTATTTATAGTTTCTTTTAACTGATTCAATTGAATTTGTAAGTCATTTAATTGACTGCATTGAGATTCCAATCTTTCTATTTTTTTATTCTGATTGATAATGTATAGGGTGAGCTCTTCTATTTTTTTAAGAAGTTTTGCCTGGTTAGTTGCTACATCCAAGCCCTCTTTTTCAACTTCTTCTGCAGAAGGGATTTCTGGCAAATGATTATTTAATTGGATATATTTTTCAATTTCCTGAAGGGAGGGTAATTGATATTGAGGACGAAATACATAATCAGGCCATGTTCCATAAGTCTTCACAAGGACCTTCGTAAATATTGCAGTACCATTGACTGCAAATCTGTAGCCTTTGGTATCTGCTGTGGCTATTCCAACATTTCCATTTTGATCTATTCTTAAACCGCTGACAGCACCTGATGACCAAGGGGCGATAACAAAACCATATGTTGTTGGCAATGCATTACTTCCAAAAATGAGGCCTCCATCGCCAGCAAGAGTAATATTATTATAATTGCTTACTGCGAGTGAATTTCCCATTAATTTTACCCAGCCAGAATTGTTGTTATTAATCTTGAAGCCATCAGTGGATGTATTAGTAAAAAGAGTCAGTTTACTATCTGGGGCTTCCTGACCTATCCCAATTAAACCTGTGGATGTATATGTTACAAAAGCAGGATAGATAAAAGATGTGCCATTATTATAATATAATTTTAATGCATCTCCTTCTGCCAATGGCCGTTTACTAAGATGCCAATATTTACCATTTCCCTTTAATGAAAGAGCCGCATAACCATCATTTGTAACTTCAATTAATTGCTCAGTTGCACCTGAAGTTGAAATATGCAATAGTTTTTGAGGGCTTAAAGTTCCAATACCAACATTGCCAGTAGTAGGAAAAGTATTTGTTTGAGCATTGCAAAAAAAAGAAAGATCAATTAGTATTATTAACACTAGAATATATCTGGACATAAGCATATAATTGTTTTGATTTATAATAAATTTGATTGGCTTATTATTCATTCAAATTT
>JBJMLT010000589.1:0-3303 GCA_045805165.1 Flavisolibacter sp. | reverse complement strand
TAATACGGTTCGATAGCCAATCGGGAGCATTCTGATACATTCTATAACTTCCTTCGCCTGAATTATGGATGGAATATTTTCCTCTCTTATCTGTACGGTATTTGCATGGATCAAATCCACACTTTCATTAAACCTCTTGTTCTTTTTCAAATTATTAATACAGGTATGTACAACTATTCTTCGAATCCATCCTTCCAAAGCACCCCTGTTCTCAAAAGTGTGGATCTGTGAAAAAACCTTAATAAAACCTTCCTGCAACATATCCTCGGCATCTTCCCTGTTGTGAGCATAACGATAGCAAACCACCAGCATTTTTGCACTATGCCTTTCGTACAGTGCTTTTTGAGCGGCCGCATTATTTTGTAAACAACCTTGCAAAATGGCTTCTTCGGTCATATTCCCACGTTGGTTGTCTGTAATTTAGACATTTTTTTTATTCAAAAGCTGCGCGGGAACAAATATTAATTAGCTAATCAGCTAATTAATATTTGTCCTGTCATTTCCTTAGGAATGGGTAAATCCATCATTTTTAAAATGGTTGGAGCGATATCCCCCAGTTTACCGGGGTTTACATTTCCTTTCCAATCCTTATCAATTATGAATAGAGGGACAAGGTTCATTGTGTGGGCTGTATTTGGAGAGCCATCTTCATTAATTAAATAATCTGCATTTCCATGATCTGCTGTTAAAAAAACAATATAACCGTTTTCTAACGCGGCCGTTACAACCCTGTTTACACATGTATCTACTGTTTCTACTGCTTTTACAGCTGCCTGCCATATTCCTGTATGACCAACCATATCGGCATTTGCATAATTAAGGCAGATAAAGCTGGCCTCACCTTTTTCAATTTCAGGAATAATAGCATCTGTAACTTCGAAAGCGCTCATTTCTGGTTTAAGATCATAAGTTGCCACTTTGGGAGAAGGTATTAAAATACGGCTTTCTCCTTCAAAAGGTTTTTCCCTGCCTCCGCTAAAAAAGAAAGTTACATGAGGATATTTTTCTGTCTCAGCAATACGGATCTGTTTCAAATGGTTTTTTTCAATAATTTCTCCTAAAGTATTGTTCAGATTATCATTTTCGAAAATAATATGTACATTCTTAAATGTAGCATCATATTCCGTCATGGTAGTATAATACAATTTCAATGGATGCATATCATATTGAGGAAAAGCTTCCTGGGTTAAGGCTTTGGTTATTTCACGACAACGATCTGTCCGGAAATTGAAACAGATAACTGCATCGTCATCTTTTATTTGTGCAACAGGGCCAGTAGAGTTTACAATTACAACAGGCTTTATAAATTCATCAGTTACGTTTTCCGCGTATGATTTTTCAATGGCTTTGATTGCATCATTTTCTTTACTGCCAATTCCTTTAACCATTGCATCGTATGCCAGCTTTATTCTTTCCCATCGGTTGTCCCTGTCCATTGCATAATAGCGACCGCAAACAGTAGCTATTTTGCCCATTGATTTTTTCATATGACCTTCCAGCTCTTTTATAAAACCCAATCCACTTTTTGGATCACAATCGCGGCCATCAGTAAAGGCATGTACAAAAACATCATTCAGACCATTTTGCTTGCAAAGATCTAAAATTGCTTTAAGGTGATTTATGTGGGAATGGACCCCTCCATTACTTACCAATCCTGCCAAATGCACTGGTTTTTTATTTTTTTTGGCATATTCAATGGTTTTCAGCAACTCAGGATTTTTAGTAAAAGATCCGTCTCTTACAGCTACATTGATCCTTTGAAGTTCCTGGTATACAATTCTTCCGGCTCCCAGGTTCAAATGGCCTACTTCAGAGTTACCCATTTGTCCCTCAGGCAATCCAACTGCCTCTCCACAAGTTGTTAATGTGCTGTTAGGATACATTGAGTATAAAGAAGATACAAAAGGCGTTTTAGCATTTTGGATGGCGTCCGATGATTTAATTTTTCCTAGTCCCCATCCGTCCATTATGATCAATATTACTTTTTTACGTGGCATATTTCGGTGCTTTACTTGCTATTAAAGGGTGCAAAGCTATTAAATCGTAAAGGTTTTGTTTAATTTAGTGCCAATACATGTAAGCTACCAGTATGGCACATTTTTCGTTCATACCGGTCTAAACAAGCAATAGTCTATGAGCCGAACCTTTACACTTCTTTTTGTATTTGCCTTAATAGTTACCTCTTTTAAGACGCTTACGGGCCTCGAAGATGTTATTAATGCATTGCGAACGGGTAATGCAACTGAATTATCCAGGTATGTAGATGATAATATTGAAATTTCCCTTCCGGATAAGAGCGATACTTACAGTAGATCTCAGGCTGTAATGGTATTGCAGGACTTTTTCACCAACAACGGAGTAAAATCTTTTGAAGTACAATTTAAAGGAGAGAATGGAGGGAGTCAGTTTTGCGTTGGTAAATTAATTACAAGGTCAGGCAGCTACCGCACTACGGTTTTTATGAAAACTAAGAATGGCAAGCAATTGGTAAAAGAAATTCGATTCCAATCCATATAAGGAACTTATAATCTATCAAATACTACTAAAAGCAACGTTTATTAAATCTGTCATGTCACCATTTACAAAAGGGTAATATGATCAGGGTACTGGTAATCTTCATTCTTTCACTACTTTTTTCAGGCTGCAAAAAGAATTCAACGTATATGGATTCAGCAACTATTACAGGATTTGATCCACGGATGGGCATTTGTGAAGGAGGAATACTAATTAAAATTGATGGTCATTCAAATCCGAACGGCTTGAATGGACAATATGATATTGATTCTCTTACTCCTTCTTTTAGAATTGATAATTCAACTTATTTTCCTCTCCGGGTTACCATTGATTGGAATATCAGCAACAAATGCTATGGTAATTACATTAATATTACAAGGATAAAACAAATCCATTAGGCCATTCTTCAGTTATCTTTTACTTTCTTCTATCATCAAATAATGATATTTATTTTTGTGAAATGATTGATTTTGATGACAGGTTATATGTTTTAATAGATCAGGCATTGAAAGAAGATATTGGCAATGGCGATCATACTACATTAAGCTGTATACCAGAAAACGCAAAAGGCAAGGCTCTATTGAAAATAAAGCAGCCTGGTGTACTTGCCGGGGTTGAAATTGCAGAAAAGATATTCAGATATGTAAGTCCCTCTATTACTTTTTCCAGATTTAAAAGGGATGGTGAAGAAATCCATTCAGGGGAAATTGCATTTGAAGTTATAGCTCCTGTCCACACTATATTGAAATGCGAAAGGGTAGTATTGAATTGTATGCAAAGAATGAGTGG